>CANRBO010000014.1 GCA_947628885.1 uncultured Clostridia bacterium
ATGTCTCCGTAGCTCAGTTGGATAGAGCGCGGACCTCCTAAGTCCGGTCTTGCGGTGGTTCGATTCCACTCGGGGACACCAAAAATTCAATATCAAAACCTGATATAAAAAGAATACAAAGTTTGCGTGAAAGAAATGCAAACTTTGTATTTATGTAAACGTAAACTTTTTAAAAATATGACGAAAAATAGGCTTTAATTTTTAGAATTATATGTTATCATATAGGTGGACCTCTTTTTAGACATTTTTTTACAACAAAGTATAAAATTTCCGTTTTGACAATTAAAAGTTGACAAATTGCAAACCGTAAGTTGATTGTGTTTCAAAACAAAAAAGTTTATAATTGTAGTTGTAGAGATTTTTAAAAGGAGGTACTATTAAAATAGGGGAGATGAAAAAAATGAATACTTTCGGAGACAAAATTGTAGAAGGTAGAAAAAGAAAGGGTATGTCTCAAGAAGCCTTTGCCGATCTAATGGGAGTTAGTAGACAAATGGTTTCGAGGTGGGAATTGAATACGGCTATGCCCAGAATGCAAAAGATTAAAAAAATCAGTGAAATCTTAGAGATTTCTATTGAGGATTTATTAAGTGGAGAAGAAAAAGCTAAATCAAATCCCGTAGCTTTTCTGAGGGTCAACATAAAGAGTTTACTGAAGGTCATAGCCGTTATTCTAATAATTTTAATAGTACTATACCTATTATACTTTGGCTATAAGATGATAATTTTTAATATAATAAGCTCAAAAATTGAACAGTATAAAAATGTAAATAATTATCATTTTAAAATGGAGTCTTTAATTGATGGTGCATTACAATCGTCTAAAGAAGTTTGGTATAAAGACGGATATTATAAAATAATAGAAAAAGATACCATGAACTCAATGACAAATAGCGGAGTAACATATTTAGATTTAAATAGTGGATATAGATATATTGTTGATGATAATACCAAAACATATAATGAAATAAAATTATTTAGAACAGAACAATATAATAATGGTATATATATGTATAAACTATTTCCAACTATGATTAGAAAGGAAGCTACTGATTTTAAAGAAATTGCATTAAAATTAAATTTTGTACTATACACTTTAAAAAAAGAATCTATAACTTTAAAAATTAATAATGAGGAAATAGAACTTAATAAAAATAATTTCTTACCAATGGCACAAAATATAAAGATGCATGAAAATAAAAATACTCAGCTTAATATTAATAGATATAATATAGAATTAGATATTGTACAAGACGAAGATGTTAAGATTCCATTAGATTATGCTAAACTGAATTAAAAAAGGGCTTATGGATTTCTCCATAAGCCTTTTTCCATAAGCTTTTTTAATATTTACTTAATCATGAATATAACCTGACACATAAAGCTGAGCCGTTGTAGTTGGTTCAAAAACGAAAGTATATGTACCTGATGCTAATGTATAAAATGGAATAATACCAGTAGAACCACCTGATGCTGGAACAGAACCTAAATATTGATATGTATCATTAGGCAAAATAACTCCGCAAGAAACTGTACCACTTGCATTGTTAGGTGAAATAGCAGCTTCAATGCCACCATCATATACATGACGCGTTAAAGTGCAAGATTTTTCACCATATCCGCCGGAAATGTAACCACCAGCAGAAGCCGGTACACTGTTATACATTGGAACAGCTACATCAACTGTCATAATTTGTCGGTTAGATTCATCTTCCGGTGTAGCACTCGCTGCAGAAACCGGAACCATTGTAGCAACACACATGACCATGAAAATAGCCATTAATAAAGCAAACCGTTTTTTCATTGTTGTCCCTCCATTTTTTGTATTAGTGTCTGCTCTAAAATCTCTATATTATTACATACCATAACAAGAGCTATGATATAGTAATAACCTGAAAAAGTAACATAATGTATTTACAATATAATAATACTATTATTTAAATTAAAATTCAATATAATTAGAAATTGTATGAAGGAGTTGGAAAAATTGGTTGAATCAATATATGAAAAAATATTGTTCGAACTAAAGAATTTTAATTTCAAAAGAAATTCACTATCTTATGAATACTTAATAGAAGCTATAAGGTTAGTAATAGAGAACAGATATGTTATTAAAGATTTTAATAATTATGTATACAAACCAATTGGAGAAAAATTTAATGTTAATCAAAAAAATGTACTATGGTGCTTGAATAAGCTTATTACACTGATGTATTTTAATACAGATGAAAATATAATTAATCTATATTTTAATACATATAAGTCAGTAAAGCCCACGACTAAAGCTTTTATTATCGGAGTGGCAAGAAACATTATTATAAAGAATAATTAAAAATAATAAAACTGTTGACATAACATGGAAATTTTTAAGATACTAAAATCTGTAAAGCGTTGGTAACAGATAATTACAAGAATTTACAAAAAAATATAGAAAAAAATGTAAAAATTTTTTGAAAAAAGTATTGACAAACCTTGGAATAAAATGGTATTATATTGATTGTAGCATTTAAGAAAAGAGGTGAACAAATGAAAACATTGTATTCAAGCGTTGAAATCAATAGAGTCTTAGATGATTTTAAAGAGATTAGGAAGTATTACATAACTAAAGAAGACTCTTATGGTTTCGTGGTAACCAAAACCGCTAGCGGCGAGCTTGTCGAGAAGGAAGTACTATGCATCAACAACATAGTGGATGATGAAGAAAAAATCAAACTTTTGATTGAAGAAGTAATCAGATGTGAAAATGATTTTGAACAAGCCAAATATGTTGTTGAGGATAGTATTAAAGCAATCTCAAAAAAAGAGAAAGTTTAATTGAGTGGTGCACACTAAAGTTAAAAAGAACAAATAAACAATATACGATTAATGGGGTACATAAGTAAAAATAAAAATTACTTAACAATAATTTTTAAGAGGACATTATTTATATGTTCTTTTTTTCTTGCTTATATTTATAAAATATGATAAGATTGTAAAAGTTATATGAATACATATAACTTTTACAATAATAATTATTATAAGCACATAAATGTATTATTAGTATAAAAAATAATATATACATTATAAATAAATAATTATGTAAAGAAAATAGAAAGGGCAAGTATACATTTTATATCTACATAAATTAAGATTTGAGTTTTAATTAGATATGGAAAAAGATATTATATTTATGAAGGAAGCTTTAAAAGAAGCAAAAAAAGCAGAGCAAATTTTAGAAGTTCCAGTAGGAGCAGTTATAGTTAAAGATAATAAAATAATTGCTAGAGCATATAATCAGAAAGAGACAAAATGCGACACTACAAAACATGCCGAGATATTAGCTATACAAAAAGCTTCAAAAAAATTAAAAGCGTGGAGACTAACAGATTGTGAGATGTATGTTACATTGGAGCCTTGCAGTATGTGTGCAGGAGCAATTATACAATCTAGGATTAAGAAAGTTTATATTGGTGCAATGGATGAAAAAACAGGAAGTTGTGGCTCTGTATATAATTTATTTGAAGACTATAAATTTAATCATCATGTAGAAGCTGAATACGGGATTTGCAAGGAAGAGTGTGAAGAGATTATCAAAGAATTTTTTAAGAAAATCAGGAGTATGTGACAAAAAAAGATAATTAAATAATAAATGCTCATAAAAATAGATAATTGAAGAAATAACTAATTATAAAAAATAATATAGCAATAGATAATTAGGGAAAAAGATAATTATTAAAAAACTAAAAAAATAAAATTAACCTAATAAAGAATTTAAAATGGAGACGTACCGAAGCGGTCATAACGGAACTGTCTCGAAAACAGCTAGCTGCGATTAAGTGGCACGTGGGTTCGAATCCCACCGTCTCCGCCACATCCGACCCAAAAATATGGAGGAACTTATGAATAAAATAATTAAAGAAAAAATGAAGGAAGCTTTAATACTATTTATAATAGTAGTTACATTTGGCATTGTATTACTAGTTATGTTAAAATATGAAAATGAAGGCGAAAAAAATATGCCTTTTGACCTTTCAGAAATGCTAGTAGTAAGTAGTGTTGATGAACTTGCAAAAAAAGAAAATCCGGACAATATGAAATGGAACTTAGACATTAACCAGTATAATGACATATATTTAAAGATTGAAAAAAATCCTGATTTTAATGAGAGCGCATACATAGAAAAAGTTGTTATTGAAAATATTAATATAAAAACTGATGAACAAAATCATGTTTATACATATATGCCTAATAGTACAGAAGGAAATTTATTTGCGTATGAAGATAATTTCATAGTATATTCTGATTTGACATACAATGGTGCAAGTCAAGATAATAACAAAACTCTTGAAATAGGCAACCAAGGTGGACGAATATTATTTAGAATAGTAAATCAAGGAATAGGCGAATATGTTTCAAATGATGAAGGAGAGATTGCCTATGATGGTACTCTATTGAAAAAGATTGGAGTTTCGGAAGAAAGATTAAATATTAAGGTTAGTTTTGATTTAGTTATTAAGACGAATATTGCTAATTATAGGGGAAAAATAAATTTAGACTTACCTAGTGGAAATATTTTAGAAGAAGGCATATGTAATTTAAAGCAAACTGATTTTAGTGGAATTGCATTTAAAAGAGAAAAATAAAAGACAAAACACTTGATAATATAAATTAAATATTATATAATGCAAATGGTATGGTATGATTTCTTTATTCTAGGGTACTTCAACAAAAGCCTATGAACCTTGTCAGGTCCGGAAGGAAGCAGCAATAAGTAGATACTTTTGTGTGAGGTGCCTTAGAATAAGGGAATATGCCATGCCATTAATTAATAATGATTTTGGAGGTTCTAATGGAATATACAGCTCTTTATAGAAGGTTTAGACCAATGACATTTGATGAAATAGTTGGACAAAATCATATAACAACAACTCTTAAAAATCAGGTCATTGCTGATAGAGTAGGGCATGCGTATTTATTTACTGGTTGCAGGGGTTGTGGAAAAACATCATCTGCTAAAGTATTAGCTAGAGCAATTAATTGCTTAAATCCAAAAGACGGAGAACCTTGCAACGAGTGTAGTGTATGCAAAGCAGCTCTTGAAGGATCTCTTACTGATATTGTTGAAATGGATGCTGCATCTAACAACAGCGTAGATGATATTAGAGCCATAAGAGATGAAGTTAATTTTTTACCAACACTTGCAAAATACAGAGTATATATAATAGATGAGGTTCACATGCTTTCAACAGGGGCTTTTAACGCTTTACTTAAAACATTGGAAGAGCCACCTAAACACGTTAAATTTATTTTGGCTACAACAGAACCACAAAAGCTTCCAGCGACAATACTTTCAAGATGTCAAAGATTTGATTTTAAGAAAATTCCTGATAATGAAATTGCTGGTAATTTGGAAAAAATATGCAAAAAGTGTAAAATAGATTATACTGAAGGTGCTATTAATCTAATAGCAGAGCTTTCAGAAGGTGCAATGAGAGATGCTTTATCAATACTAGAAAGATGTGCACAAGACGGAGAAAATAAGATAGATGAAGATAAAATCAAAGAGCTTGTAGGAATTCCTAAAATTGAATATATTTATGGAATAGTACAAAAAATAATAGAATACGATGAAGAAGGGGCTCTTAAGGTAACAAAAGAAGTAATAGATGAAGGCAAGGATTTAAACAATTTGCTTTGGGAAATGGTCAAATATTTAAGAGATATTTTGCTATATTTATCAACTAAAGAATTGTCAAATATATATTCAGAGCAGGACCTAAAGAAAATCGAAGAGTTATCTACAAAAACTAATAATGAAAGATTATTAAAAATGATATATTCATTATCAGAGCTAGAAAATGATATAAAATGGTCATCTCAGAAAAATATTGTATTCCAAGTAGGAATTTTGAAATTGTGTAGCAAAGAAACTATGCCTTTAGAAGAAAGAATAGAAAAGCTAGAAAATGCAGTTAAAAATGGCGTAGTCGTTTCACAAGGGAATAAACAAGGTGGTATGTCAAATTCGACAGGTGGAAGCTCAAAACAATCCACAGGAAGTAAACAAAATGTGGATAAAGGTGCTCAAAATTACGGCGCAGGTTCAGCAAAAACTGTATCAAATAAGGGAGCTGATTTTTGGCAAAACATAATTGAAACTTTGAAGGAAGAGCGTATGCCAATGCTATATTCTAACTTAGTAAATGCAAGGGGAGTGCTTATTGATGATATGACTTTAGGAATTGAGTTTCCTAATGGGTTAAATAGTTTCGGCAGAGGAGTTATAGAAAAACCTGAAAATATGGCGGAACTTAAAAGGCTAGCTTCACTTGAGTGTAAGAAAGATATGAGAATTAAGCTAATAGATAAAAAAGAAATTCCAAAAGAATCAGCAGAAAATGCTTTCGATATTGGAATTGATGTCAATATGATAGACGGATAAAATTTAAGGTTTATGGGTAACCTACAAACCCAAATATATTGAAAAGGAAAGGTTTTATTATGTCAAGAGGAGGATTTCCAGGTGGAATGGGTGGATTTGGTGGAATCAATATGAACCAAATCATGAAACAAGCAAAAAAAATGCAAGAAGAAATGGAAAAATCACAGGAGAATTTAGCAGGTCAAAGTTTTGAAAGTACAACAGGCGGTGGAGCAGTTTATGCAAAGGTAAGTGGAACAAAGGAACTTTTAGAAATAAAAATTAATAAGGATGTTGTTGATCCGGATGATGTTGAAATGTTGCAAGATTTAATTTTAACATGTATTAATGATGCACTTAAAAAAGTTGATTCAGCTACAAATGCAGAGTTTGGAAAATACAATATACCAGGATTAAGTTAAGATACACTATTACAAAAATAAAATAGGAGACCAAGAAATAAATGTCATATTATTCACCGTCAATAGAAAAACTAATCGAAAGTTTTGAACGACTTCCAAGCATAGGGAACAAAACAGCAGTTAGACTTGCATTTCATATATTAAATGCAAGTAAGGAAGAAACGGATAATTTTATAAAAAGCATACAAGATGCAAAAAATAATTTGAAATTTTGCTCAAAATGTTTTAATATTTCTGACACAGATCCGTGCGAGATTTGTTCTGATGCGAAAAGGGATAGTAGCAAAATATGTGTTGTAGAAGATGTGAAAGATATAGTTGCAATAGAAAAAATACATGAATATAAAGGACTATACCATGTATTACATGGCTCTATTTCTCCAATGGACGGCATTGGGCCTGATGATATAAAAATAAAAGAGTTATTAGCAAGGCTTATGGACGGACAGGTTAAGGAAGTTATTTTAGCAACTAACCCTAAGGTTGAAGGGGAAGCAACTGCTATGTATATTTCAAAATTAGTAAAACCAATGGGGATTAAAACTACTCGTTTGGCTCATGGAATCCCAGTAGGTGGGGATTTGGAATATACTGATGAATTCACTTTAGGCAAGGCTTTTGAGGGAAGAACAGAACTATAAAATAGTAATTATAGTAAATTTTTCGTAATAAATGAATAATTTAACAATTTTAGTAAAAAATACACAAAGCTATAATCATTAAATTAGAAAGGAGCTTTGTGTATTAATTTATGGGGAAAATCAAAGATAAGATATATGATTGGAAAGATAGACTAAGAGGCGGTAAAATGCTCACTCTTGTTGTTACTTTAGTAGTAATAATAATCGCTTTAATGGTATATGCTTACAAGACATCAACAGCATATAGACAACTAGCAGAAAATAGCTATAATCATGCCTTTTACCAGTTAATAGAATATGTTGATGATACTGAAAAACTATTAGCAAAATCAACAATTTCATATAGTAGTGAACACGCAACTGAAAATTTTTCAAATATTAATAAAGAAACAGCTTTAGCACAAGCGTATTTGTCGAGGCTTCCAATTGAAACACAAGAACTAGAAAATACACAAAAATTTTTACATCAAGTAGGAGATTACTGTTACACTCTTTCTAAGAAAACAGTAAAAGGGGAAGAACTATCACAAGAAGAACTAGACAACTTAACCCAATTGCATCAACATAGTGTTAATTTAAGAAATGTTTTGTATCAATTAGAAGCGGATTTATTTTCTGATACTATTAAATGGGGAGAGCTAGAAGATGTAGGTTCAAAAATATTTTCAAGAGAAGATGAAACCTTAACACAAAGCAGTTTTGGAAATATAGAAGATGAACTTCATCAATATTCAGGATTAATCTATGACGGAGCATATTCGGAAGGCCTTGATAATACTGAACAATTAGGGCTTACAGGAGATGATATAAGCCAAGAAAAAGCACAGGAAATTGCAAAGCAATTTGTAGGCGAAGATAAGATAGAAGAGATTAATTTTACGGAAGAGTCACAAAATGCGAATATACAATGTTACAATTTTAATATAAAAACCAAAAATAAAGAAGAAAATTATTCAATAAGTATCTCAAAAAAAGGTGGACATGTTGTAAATATGAACTGTGATAGACAGGTAACAGATGAGTCAATGAGTGCCGAAAATGCTGTAAATATAGGTAAGGAATTTTTACAAAATAGAGAATACAAGGATATGAAGGAAACATATTATATGAAGGAAAATGGCATATTGACTGTAAATTATGCTTATAATCAAGATAATGTAATAATGTATCCGGATCTAATAAAGGTAAAAATAGCACTTGATAATGGCGAAATACTAGGTTTGGAATCAACTAGATATTTAAATAGTCATAAAGAAAAAAGAGAGTTGAAAGAAGTAAAAATAACAGAAGAAAAAGCTAGGCAATTAATAAACCCTAAATTAGAAATAACGGGAACTGATTTAGCAATTATTCCAACTGAGTGGAACACAGAAATAATGTGTTGGGAAATAAAAGGAAGAACAGAAGAAAATGATTTTCTAGTGTATATAAATGTTGAAACAGGCGAAGAAGAAGATATATTGATGATAATTAATACTCCAAATGGAACTTTAACAACGTAAAAAGAAGTCGTAATGACTTCTTTTTTCATACTTGTAAAATTAAATATAATAGCATATAATATAGAAAGAAATTGAAAAATAATTACAAAATTTAATTCTTTTTCAACTAGAATTTATGCCTTAGGAAGGGAAGATAAAAATGAAGATAATGGAAATTGTACAGATTACAAATGGCAAATTAATTTGTGGTGATGAGAACCTTGAAGTAGAAGAATTTGAAAGAGATACACGAAAAATAAAAACTGGAGATGTATTTGTAGCAATAAAAGGAGAAAAATTTAACGGAAATGATTTTTATAAAGAAGCATTTGAAAACGGAGCATCAGCTTGCATTTTAAGTGAAGAACCAAAAGAAAAAATGGGAAATATTATTTTGGTTACAGATACAGTTGAAGCAATTCAAGAATTAGCAGCATATAAGAGAAGTTTATATAATATTCCAGTAGTGGCAGTAACTGGAAGCGTTGGAAAAACTAGCACAAAAGACATTATTGCATCAGTTATGTCAATGAAATATAAAGTGCTAAAAACGCAAGGAAATCTAAATAACTCAATAGGGCTTCCTTTTACAATATTAAGTTTAAAAGATGAAGAAGCAATGGTAATCGAAATGGGGATGAACCATTTTGGCGAAATAAGTTTATTAACAAATATAGCTAAGCCAACTCTTGCTGTTATAACAAATATCGGAACTGCCCATATAGGAAACTTGGGTTCAAGGGAGAATATATTAAAAGCAAAACTCGAGATACTAGAAGGATTACAAGGCAATACTGTAATTATAAATAATGATAATGATTTGCTAAATTCATGGAAGGAAAATAAAGTAAACCAAGTAGTATCCAGTGATAAATATGATATTATTACTTATGGAATTAATAACAAAGACAGTAATTATGTTGCTGAAAATATTGAGTTTTTTGAAAATAAAAGTATATTTAATATGGGAAAAGAACAATTTGATGTTCCAGTTGCAGGAGAACATTTTGTTTTAAATGCATTATGTGCAATAGCAGTAGGCAGGTATTTTGACATTTCAATTGACAAAATAAAGCAAGGAATATTAAATTTAGAATTAAGTAAAAATAGGATGGAAATCATTAATCTAAAAAACGATATAACAGTTATAAATGACACATATAATGCAAATTTTGATTCCATGAAAGCAGCAATAGAATATTTAGAAAAAATAGAAGATAAAAGAAAAATAGCAATTCTAGGCGATATGCTTGAACTAGGAGAATATTCTGAAGAATTACATAGAAAAATTGGTGATATTATAAATAATATTGACATATTAATAACAGTAGGAAATCTATCAAAATATATAAATGAAAATGCAAAGATTTCACAAAAATTTCATTGTGATAATATTGAAGAAGCAACATCAAAAATCATAGACATTATGAATTCAGGAGATGTAATATTATTAAAAGCATCTAACTCAATGAAGTTTAGCAAAATTACTGAAGAGTTGAAGAAAGGAAGATTGTTATGATAAAACTTGCTGTTATTTATGGTGGTATGTCAACAGAGCATGATGTTTCATTAATTTCAGGCAAAAATGTAATTGATAATTTAGATAAGAAGAAATATGACATTTATCCACTAATTATAACAAAAGAGGGAAAATGGATAGACAAAAGAGAACGCGAAATTAAAGATGTGTTCAAATTGTTAAAAGAAATGGATGCGATTTTCCCAGTATTACATGGCTTATACGGAGAAGATGGGACATTGCAAGGTATGTTAGAAATGGCAAAAGTGCCTTATGTAGGGTGCAAAGTTTTAGCATCAAGTGTATGTATGGATAAAGTTTATACAAAAGTTATATTAGAAAAGGCAGGAATAGCACAAGCAAAATATATTTATCTAAAAAATGGAGACACGTATATCGATGACAATTTTGAAGAAATTAAATTAGAAAATGATGAAATAATTAAACTAGTAGAAGAAAATCTGCAATTCCCAGTATTCGTAAAACCATCTAATTCAGGATCATCTGTTGGAGTTAGTAAAGCTAAAAATGGAGCAGAATTGGTAAAAGCAATTGCAGAAGCATTAGTATATGATAAGAAAATATTAATTGAGCAAGCAATAGTAGGAAAAGAAGTTGAGTGTGCAGTTCTAGGAAATGAAGAAGTTAAGGCAACAACCGTAGGACAAATTTTACCAGCAGAGGAATTTTATTCATATAATGCAAAATACGAAAATCAAGAATCAAAAGTAGTTATACCAGCAGATTTATCAGAAGAAAAAATTGCAGAGATAAAGAAAACAGCTATAAAGGCATTTAAAGCAGTTGACGGAAGTGGTCTCGCACGAGTTGATTTCTTCGTGGAAAATGACACAGAAAGAGTAATAATAAATGAAATTAATACAATGCCAGGATTTACAGAAATAAGTATGTATCCTAAATTATGGGAAGCAGAAGGTTTGTCATATTCGCAATTATTAGATGAAATAATAAGCCTAGCACAAGCCAATGCAAAATAAGGTAAAGTATGAAGGTTTATAGGTTCCTAAAAAACCTAAATATAATATATAAGGAAACAAACGTGAAAATAGAAGAATTAAAAAATGAACTAAAAAAATATTTACAACAAGAAAGATATGCACATAGTATATCTGTAATGGAAGTAAGCGAAAAATTAGCAGAACATTATAAAATAGACAAAGAAAGAATCATGAAAACAGCGTTAATGCATGATTTGGCAAAGGAAATGTCAATCAGTGAATTAAAGGAATATGTATTAAAAAATAATATATATGTATCAGAGATTGAAATGGTAACAGGCGTAACATTACACGCAAAAGTAGCGGCTGATATTTGTAAGAAAAAATATGAATTTGATGATGAAATGTGTAATGCAATAAGTGCTCACACAACTGGAAAAGCTAATATGTCGCTATTTGAAAAAATAATTTTTATAGCAGATAAAATTGATTACACTAGAGAATATGAAGGCGTAGAAGAGCTTAGAGAATTAGCTTTTAGCAACATCAATGAAGCCGTTATAAGGAATATTGAAAATACAACAATAAGAAATATAAAAAATGGCAGACCAATACTAGAAGAAAGTATAAAAACTAGAAATTATATATTGATTAATGAAAAAAAATAAGCTATAATAAAAGTACCATGATATATGGAGGATGTTAAATGATTTTTAAAGATTACTATAAAATATTGGGGCTAGAAACAAATAAAGTAAGTAATGATGAAATTAAGGAAGCATATAGAGAAAGAGCCAAAAAATTTCATCCTGATATAAATGTTGGAAATGCTGAAGCAGAGGCAATTTTCAAGGATGTAAACGAAGCGTATAGAACGTTAAGTAACCCTTCATTAAGACGTAAATATGATTTTAAATGGAATAAATATTTTGGAAATAGAAAGAAAAGTGAAACAAAAGAAAAAAAATCATTTAAAGAAATGCTATTAGATATATTATTTGGTGGAATTTCCAAAACAAAAAGTGCCAAAAGAAGTGTGCCTGAATATGGAGAAGATATTGACACAGAGATTGATATATCTATAAAGGAAGCCTTTTTTGGAGTACATAAAGAGCTTAAACTTAGAGCAGTAAATGGAAAAGAAAAAACATTTTCTTTAAAAATTCCAGCAGGAATTCAAAATCATGATAAGCTTAGAATTGTTGGACAAGGCAAAAAAGGCAAAAACGGTGGAAAAAATGGGGACTTGCTTGTTATAATAAATATTAAAGATGATAGTAAATTCCAATTAGTCGGAACCGATATATATACAGAATTGCCAATTACAACTTGGGAAGCGGCACTCGGCGCAAAAAAAACAATTAATCTATTTGATGAAGATATTAATATTATTATACCAAAATGTTGTAGTAGTGGACAACATATAAAAATAGAGCAAAAAGGATATAAAAATGGTAAAGGCAAAAGAGGTAATTTGCATATAGTAACCAAGATTGTATTCAAGAAAAATATATCAAAAGAAGAAGAGAATTTATACGAAAAAATAAAAGAATTAGACAAGAAACAAACATAATAAATTTATAGTAATTTAACTAATATATTATGAAATAATAGCTTTAATCTCCTAAAATACACATTTAGTTGACATATTATCAAAAATGTGCTATAATTAAAAAGGTTTAACTAAGGAGAAGTTAAAGAAAGAGGTGTAAAATGGCTAGTGGATTTCAAGGAAAATATTTTAGTGTAACCGACCCACAAGGAGTAAATACGGTTATATATAGAATTAATGAGACAGCCAAAGAATTAAGAGATAGGTATCCAAGATATACAGTCGAAAGATTAATATTCTCTGAAGAAATAAATGGAGTTAATAAAAAGAAAACTTTTTTTGTTGACTATCCTGAACCTGAAGGAGAAGACCTAGTAATATTATCTTTTGGACCACAAAAAGTTGTAGTTAATTTAGGAGTTCTAAAAGATGATAAGGTTAGAATCTCAAAGAAGCCATTACCAATTAAGTTTGACACTTTATATTCCGAAACACCTATGGAATTAAAAGATTTTAAATATACACCAAACTTAAAAAGACCAATAACTATAATTGATCCGGAGACTGGTGAAGAAGTTAAACCAATGATTTATTTAGATAGAGAAACAAATGAAGCAAAAGGAAAATGCAAATTACAACCTTATAAATCTTATTTCAGCTTTGAAATAAGAGAAAAAAAGAATTAGGGAGGATGTTTAAATAATGGAGAGAGAACAAGGTTATGAAATAGAGTCTACTTTTTTCGATGCTGAAGGAAGAAGAATTACGACTAAAGAAAATGCAGGCGTAGGCAGTAAAATGTTAAAAAATGGTGAAACTGTAGAAATTCCAGCAAGAAGTATAGATGAGCAGAGTATGGCAAAACTTCCGGTAGAAAAACGTGGAAAATTACTAAATGCATATAAAAATCGACTAACAAAGCTTGCTATAGCAAAAGATGAACAACAAATTGGAGAATAATAAGTCTCAAAATTTTAAAATTCAACCAATGAGAAGGTAAGGAATATGGATAAGATAATTGGATTTTTAAAAAAAAATAAGGTAGCAGTTATTATAACTATTGTATTTTGGCTATTTGCGGAACTATTTTTAGTAGCTCCGCTTGCGGTTGCAATAGTTGATAGTAGTGCTACCGGTTCTTTTGATTTAGGATTATTTATTCAAAATTTTGTAGAAGATATAGTAGGTGCCAAAGGAATAGCAAATATGTTAAAAATAAAATATATATCAAAATTTGGTACAATGACTATATTTTTTACTATTTTTATGGCAATGTGTTTAGGAATAGGTATATGGAAAGGTAGAAAAAAAGGAAAATATGATAAGATAGAGCATGGATCAAGTGATTGGAGTATTGGTGGAGAACAATATAGAGTATTAAGTAAAAATAGTGGAATTATTTTAGCAGAAGAAAATTATTTACCACTTGATAAACTTGGAAATACAAACGTACTTATAGTCGGAGGTTCAGGTTCAGGTAAATCATCAGCATATACAATTCCAAATGCGCATCAATGCTTAGGTTCATATATATTTACAGATCCAAAAGGAGAAATATATGATGCAACAGCAGGCTTCTTAAAATCACAAGGCTATGAAATAAAACTGTTAAATTTAGTAAACCCTGATAGTAGCGATAGTTATAATCCTATACAACACGTTAAATCAGAATTAGATGTAGACGTAATAGCAAGTACAATAGTAAAAGGACAAAAAACAGAAGCATCATCTACAGCAGATCCATATTGGGATAATATGTCTGAGCTTTTATTAAAAGCATTGATTTATTATCTAATAGCAGCAAGACCACTAGAAGAGCAAAATTTAGCAAGCTGTGCAGAATTAGTAAGAGCAGCAAATAGTAAAGGAAATACAAATTTATTATCAGAATTAATTAATAAATTACCATACGATCACCCTGCAAGGATGAATTATAAATCTGTAGAAATAGCATCAGATAAGACATATAGTTCAATTTTAAGTTCATTGCAATCAAAACTAGGAAAATTTGACTCAAAAGAAATAGCAAATGTAACATCAACAAATACAATTAGTTTTGATGATATAGCAACTAAAAAAACAGCATTATACGTTGTTTCATCTGATACACATACAGCTTATGATTTCTTGCTAACAATATTTTTCTCACAAATGATACAACAGTTATATGATTTTGCAGATAAACATGGTGGTAAATTACCAGTAAAAACATTCTTCATATTAGATGAGTTCTCAAATATTGGTCAAATACCTGACTTTGATAAAAAAATATCAACTAGTAGAAGTAGAGGAATATCATTTAGCGTTATTTTACAAAATTTAGACCAATTAAAAGCACTATATGATAAATCATATGAAACAATAATTGGTAACTGTGATACTCACGTATTTTTAGGAAGTAACTCGTATGCAACAGTTGAATATTTTTCTAAAGAATTGGGTGAAAAAACTATTACTCATTATAGTAAATCAACAAATAGATCAAATGAAAATGATAGAAAAGGCTACAGTGAATCTGATCAAATAATGGGAAGAGCATTGATGACACCTGATGAACTTAGAAGGATGGACAATTCAGAATGTATTGTTTTTGAAAAAGGAATAAAACCGATAAGAGCAAAAAAATATTATTGGTTTAGAAAATCAAAAATAGTAAATGACTTAAAT
>CANRBO010000015.1 GCA_947628885.1 uncultured Clostridia bacterium
AAGAAGAAAAGACAGAAAAAAGACAAAAAGATAAGCCAACAAGATTAAATGCTAGAAGAAAAATGATAAGAAAATTAAACAAAGTAAAAGACAGCGACGGAAATAAGATTGATTTAACAGATAAGCTATTCAACGAATTAGCTACAAAATATCAATCAAGAGTAGGTGGATACACACAAATAATTAAAAAAGGTCCACGTAGAGGAGATTCTGCCGAAACTGTAATCTTAAAATTAATTTAATTAATAAAATAAAAATCAAAGGAATTTTATTGAATTCCTTGATTTTTTTATACTAAATTTAGAAGTTTTTATTAAAATAACTAATGAAATAATTAATAATTAAAATTGATAATTAATAAAATAAGCAACAATTAAAATAAATAATAAATAATAAATAATAAATAAAATAATTATAGTTTTTGCTCCTTGTTGTCGCAAATTCCATTATGCCATTACGGCATATATACAAATGTAATTTGCTTCATTCGCCCTTCGCTTACGCTTCGGTTGATCGCTACGCGGAGCTTTTAACTATAATTATTTTATTTTATTATTGAGATATATTGATATTGATATTTATATTTATATTTATATTTTTAGATATAGATATAGATATAGTTATAATTTATATAGTTATTATTTAAGTTTGTAAATTTTATAATTAGTTAAGAATTTGCTAAGGTTCATATTTATTCCAAGAACAACGTCTTGTAAGCGTCACACATCCCACACCCATCACACACTTTTACTTTGTTACCAAAAATAAGCTCAATCGTTTTTATAAAATTATCTTTTTGACCTGAGAATAAATGCAAAATGATTTGTCTTGGCAAAAGACCAACTAAAGTATTGAGTACGTAATCATTATTGCAAAAAGTTATGTCAGAAAGATATTTTGAGTCAAATTTATCAAGCTCAAGAAACTCACCCTCTTCAGACAAAAGGATAGCTTGATCATAAACATACACTAAATTCACTACATCTTTATTTGGAACTTTTGAATCTACATATCCTTTAAGTAAATTCACAAATTCAATATATTCTTTATCAATTATAAATTGATTAACAGATTCTTGTATTAATTCTTGAAGGTATTCAATATAATTTCTCAATCTAAAATTAAGAAAACCTTCTAATATGATAGTCTTATTTTTGTGCAAATATTTTTTCAAAGGATTATATATTTTTCTAAACTTTAAATTTTTCTCTTGTCTAGAAATTTTTTTTAATAATATTTTATATTCATCAAAAATAACATTTTTATCATTTTTGTCAAAATAAAAGTATTCATAATATATTAGCCTTTTTACCTTAACAGGTTCGTAATAAATAATAAAAGCTTTTGTCAAAATTTTTGATATAAAATTATAAAAAAGCTCGTTATTTTCACCTTTATAATGAACAATTAGATTATCATATATTTTAAAAGAACGCTTTGAATACAGTATATTGCCAATCTTTGATTTGTCAATTTCATTGATTAAATAATTTTGTAAATCTATGTTGTTTTCCTTAATACAAATTGAAATCATAAATCCTCCATTTTTGTTAGCCTTAGTATTTACTTATTATACATATATTATTCACAAAAATTTTTTCTGCTACATATAATTGTTACAAAAAAATCAAACATATGTGGTCAATTGAAAAAGTAAATTTAATTTTATTCAAAAACATTTCTGCTATTGATTTTATAAATTAAATACGTTATAATTTATATGTAAAAAAATATTTTAATAATATGTAAATGAAAAATTATTATTTAAAATTATACACTATAAACTGGAGGAAGTAAAATGCCGAGAACAAAAGGCGCAAAATCGCGAAAAGAACAATTAAGAAGAGAAAGAGAATTGCAAAGAAAGCTTAATATTACTGTTATGATATTAATGGTTATAAGCATTATTTTGGCAATACTTATTTATACAAAATCAGGATATTTAGGAAAGACATTAAGCCCAGCCCTTGGAGGAGTTTTTGGTTACATAAAATACCTAATTCCAGTGGGTTTGTTATGCATGGGATTATATATAGCACATGAAAAAGATACTAAATATTATTCGACAAAAATTACTATGTTTTTAGTACTTTTGGTGCTTGTTGATGTGGTTTTGTCATGCTATCAGTATTCAAAAGGTAATATAGATATAAATGGATCAATAGATGACGCACTTTCAAGAGGCTATCAATTAGGAACCACAGATATTGGTGGTGGAGTTATCGGAACATTAATTTCATATCCATTAATTAAATTTATAGGAACACCAGCAACAATAATTGCTGCAATTGGCTTAGCACTTACATTAATAGTATTTATATTCAGTCTTCATCCTGCAGATATGCTTTCAAAAATGATAGATAAATTGTTTGGAAAAAAAGATGATGAAGAAGATGAAGATTTAGGTGAAGATGAAAAAGTAGTAGAAAAAGGTGCTACTAGAGAAACTAGAAAAGAAAGAAAACTTAGAGAAAAACAAGAAAGAGAAGCATTAAAGAATAAAGAACCATTAGAGGAGCAAATTACTATTAATTTAAGAGAACCTAAAAAATATGATCACTCAAACGACGGTCTTGATGTACCAAATTTTAAAACAGGAAAAATAGCAAAAGATTTACAAAATAAATCAGCACAACTTGGTAATAAAGAAGGAGAAAAATCTTCAGAAGAAGGATTATTCTCAAGTCAAGAAATTGAAAAAGAAACAAAGACAAAAGAAGTTTTGCAACTAGAGCATGCTTTAACAGTAGAAGATGAAAATTATGAATTCCCACCAATTCAGTTGTTATCTGTTGGAAAAGGTAGTGATGATTCGGGAAGTAGAAAGCAATTATTGGCAACAGCAGAAAAATTAAGGAGAACTTTATATAGTTTTGGTGTATCTGCAAAAGTAGAAAATGTATCTGTTGGACCTGCAATTACAAGATATGAATTAGCTCCAGCAGAAGGAGTTAGAGTAAATAAGATTGCAAACTTAGCAGATGACATTGCTCTAAGTTTAGAGGCTGAAACTATAAGAATAGAAGCACCAATTCCGGGAAAACATACAGTAGGAATAGAAGTGCCAAACAAAGCAAAAGAGATAGTTGCATTAAGAGATATAATTGAATCAGACAAATTCGAACAATCAAAGTCAAAAGTTTCATTTGCTTTAGGTAAAGATGTAGCCGGAGAAGTAGTAATAACAGACATTGCAAAAATGCCACATTTACTTATAGCTGGAAGTACAGGCTCAGGAAAATCAGTATGTATTAATACATTGATTACAAGTATTATCTACAAGGCAAAGCCAAGTGAAGTTAAATTGCTTATGGTTGATCCAAAAGTAGTTGAATTATCAGTTTATAATGGTATACCACATCTTTTAATTCCAGTCGTAACTGATCCGAAAAAAGCTGCAGGAGCCTTGGCATGGGCAGTACAGGAAATGGTTAATAGATATAGTTTATTTGCACAAAAAAATGTAAGAGATGTAAAAGGATATAATGAAGCGGCTGAGAAAAATGGAGAGCCAAAGCTTCCACAAATAGTGGTAATTATAGATGAGCTTGCAGATTTGATGATGGTTGCTGCAAAAGAAGTAGAAGATGCAATATGTAGATTAGCCCAAATGGCTAGAGCTGCAGGGATGCATTTAGTAATTGCAACTCAAAGACCTTCAGTAGATGTAATAACAGGAATAATTAAGGCAAATATTCCATCAAGAATAGCATTTGCAGTATCTTCACAGGTTGACTCAAGAACAATACTAGACGGAGCAGGAGCAGAGAAACTTCTTGGAAAAGGAGATATGCTTTTCTATCCAACAGGTGCGACAAAACCAACAAGAATACAAGGAGCTTTTGTTTCAGATAAAGAAGTCGAAAATATTGTTAAATTTGTAAAAAAAGACGGTGGAGCTCAATATGATGAACATATTATGGAAACAATAGATAGAGCTGATGAACCGGAAAAGGTATCTAATAAAGATGAGGAAGAAGATGAAGTAGATAGTTTGCTAGATGAAGCAATTGAGATGTGCATTGAGTCAGGACAAGCTTCGACATCATATATACAAAGAAGATTCAAAGTAGGATATGCAAGAGCAGGAAGAATAATAGATCAAATGGAAGAAAGGGGTATTATTTCAGGATATCAAGGCAGTAAACCAAGAGAAGTGTTGATGTCAAAAGAAAGGTGGCAAGAATTAAAAATGGCACCAGCTCAGGTTCAAGATGTAACAGAAGAGCAAATTAATGATGAAGGAGAATAAGAAAATTGAGAGGCAAGATTTTAGCAAAGGATTATAAAGAAGAATTAGCTAATATTGCAGAACAAAAAAGATTCAGGCAAAGTGCTGGGAATCTTCTCCTTAGTATGCTTTATAAAGTAGAGGATAGTTTTACAAACTATGAAACTGTAAAAAGAGAAGTACCGGTTAGAGATGAATTTCTTAAAAATATAGTTGATAATGTTAGAAAAAATTGTAATAGTATTGAAATAGCTGAGCCACACACAGATTTAGCTAGAGAATTAAAGGAAAATAAATGCAAAATTATTTCTGACAATGCAAATAAAGAAAAAAGAGTTATATCATTTCCAAATGAAAAAAATGTTCTTTATGCAATCTGTAAAGCCAGCTTGCCGGAAATGGATGAGAAATTATCAACAACAGAAAAGGCTATTTTAACAGCAATATGGATAGGAAAATGTATATCAATCTCAGAAGTAATTAGAGATTTTAATGGTTGGTCATGGTCAATATTGCCAAAGGAAATTGAAAGCACAGAGTGTAATATTATATATATATTGTTAAGTTATTTATATGGATATAATTTTATAAATAATATTGATAGTCATAATTTAAAAGCATTGAAAAAAAATATGCCTGATGAATTATGGGATCAATTAGAAAAATTTGCAACGCAGTTTTACTTGAGTTATGACAAAAATGAAAATGAACAAGTTTTGAAAATGCTTGCAACATATAAGACAAAACTATCTCAAATGAAAGATCAAGAAACATATATTGAAGAAATAGGAAAAGAAAAAAAACATAAATTATCTGAAATAAGGAAAATTGATGAAATTATAAGTGATCCTCAAGAATTAAAAAAACAGTATTTAGCTTATAATTTAAAATTGAAAAATGAAGATAAAATATTTAGTGTAAGCTATTATGAAGAATTATTACAGAAGAAGAGAGCTGAAGCGGTAGAAAAAATCTCTATGTTTAATAAAATGCAAAATCCAAATGAATTCTTAAGATATAGAGATGAACTTCGATTAAAAATAAAATTTTTTGAAACAAAAACAGATATATCTAAATTTCAAAATGAATTTTTAAAGTGTTTTGAAAAAAAGATAGATGCAACCAATGATAGAAAAGGTTTAATAGACTTAATCTATGAAATTAGATATTTGAACTTTCTGCCAAATTGTAAAATGAAATTAACAAACTTAGAAAAGAAGCTAATTCCAAAGGCAATAGAAGGAAGAGTATTAAATCCTATATCAAATAATGATGATTTAGATTATAGATTATTGAAAGGAATATTTGATACACAAGTAATATCCTTAGAAGCTCTATATATTAGATTAACAGCATGCGATGAAGGAATAAAAGTTAAAATTTATGACGGAGAAAACTGTGAATCACAATATATAGTAGAACTTCCAGAAGGAAGTAGTGTGGAAATAAAAAGAACTAAGAAAACAAAAATTTTTGAGTGAATTGTTGTTCAGTAACAACTAATAAAAGTTTATAGGTTTACTTTAAAACTTAAATTTATTATAAAGGAATAAACTAATGAAAATTACATTTTTAGGGGCAACTAAGTCCGTAACTGGTTCAAACTTTTTAGTAGAAGGAGCAGGAAAAAAATTTTTAATTGACTGCGGATTACATCAAGGTAAAATGGAAGAAGAACTTTTAAATGATAAGCCTTTTGATTATGATGTAGGTTCAATTGATTTTGTATTACTAACACACGCACATATTGATCACTCAGGAAGGATTCCTAAATTATATAAAGACGGATATAGGAATCCAGTTTATGCAACAAAGGCAACTTGTGATTTGTGTGAAATTATGTTACCTGATAGTGGACATATCCAAGAAACAGAAAATGACATAAAAAATAAAAAACGTAAAAGAGTAGGAAAAAAGGAAATATTAGAACCATTATATACTGCAAGAGATGCAATCGATTGTATGGAAATATTTAAAAGCGTAAGCTATGATACAATAGTTGATATAACTCCTGAAATCCAAGTAAGATTTAATGATGCAGGACACATGCTAGGCTCAAGTATAATTGAAATATGGGTTACAGAAAATGGAAAGCAAGAAAAGATTGTATTTACTGGAGACTTAGGAAATAACGATATACCACTTTTAGCAAGTCCAACAATGATTAGCAGTGCAGATTATCTAATAATGGAATCAACCTATGGAAGTAGAATTCACATAAGAAATGATGATAAAGCATCAATGTTTTTAAATATTGTATCAGAAACAATTAATAAAGGCGGAACTGTTGTAATACCTTCATTTGCAGTAGGTAGAACTCAAGAAATACTATATGAATTAAATAAAATCAAAGAGCAACATAAAGATGACCAAGAATTCCAAGAAAAATTTCAAACTTTGATGAACGTGCCTGTATATGTTGACAGTCCACTTGCAGTATCAGCAACAGAAGTATTTAAGAAGAATATGGATTTATTTGATGAAGAAATACAAGAATTCATATCAAGAGGAGATAATCCACTTGATTTCCCAGGATTACATTTCACACAATCAGTTGAGGAATCTAAAGCTTTAAATGAATCAAACGAACCATGTATAATTATTTCAGCAAGTGGTATGTGTGATGTAGGAAGAATAAAACATCATTTAAAGCACAATATATGGAATCCCAATAGTACAATTTTATTTGTAGGGTATCAAGCACCGGGAACTCTTGGAAGAAGAATAATAGACAAAGAACCAAAAGTCAAGATTTTAGGAGAAGAATTTGCAATAAGAGCTAGAGTTGAATACATTGAAGGCTATTCAGGACATGCAGATCAAACAGGACTACTTTCATTTATAGGATCATTTAATGTAAAAGCTCCAAAACATATATTTTTAGTACATGGAGAAGAAGAGTCACAAATTGCGTTAAAAGAAAAAATAGTTGAAGAAATAGGAATCGGAGTATCTATTCCAAGTTATGGAGAAGAATATGTACTAGATGATAATTTACAAATGACACAAAGATATCAAAATCCAGTAAATAAAGAGCTTCAAAGAATAGAATTAATTAATAAAATGCAATCACTAGAAAATGAATTAGAAGATATGAAACATGCTTTAAAGGACAATATAAGATTGCAATCAAGTTCAGATGATGATTTAGCTAAGCTCAATAATAGAGTGCTAGATCTAAGAAAACAAATCATAGAAATTATGAATAAAGGGGAAAACTAATGAAAAAGAAATATTATAATGACGCTTTTATAGGAAATAAAAATATAATAGCAAGTTTTAGTAAATATGGAGAATTATTAAGATTGTATTATCCACTTCCGGATTATAGGCAATACTCACAATTCTTTCATGTAGGAGTTAAAATAAATGATTCAAATATCATTTATTTACATAATGATGTAAATAATAAATATAATCAATATTATGATGAGGGCACAAACGTATTAAACACTGAGATTGAAAATACATATTTTAATTTAAAAGTAAAACAAACAGACTGTGTTATGTTAACACAAGATGTAGTATTAAAAAAATATGTTTTCAAAAATGAGAATTCAATAGACTTAGATGTAAAATTTATAGTACGCTCTAGTGTGCTTACATCTTATAATAATATGGCAGGTGGCATGATTGAAAATGATGCTCTAATTCAGTATAGTTACAATTTTACATCAGCGATTTTCTCAAAGGAAAAATTATATAGCCACCAATTAAATAATGTTGAAAGAAATATATCATCAGGCGAAATCTATGACAAAGACTATATTGGGATGTCTGAAGATTCAGCAATTAGTTATGATATAGGAATAATAAAACCAGGAGAAGAAAAAGAATTTACATTGATGCTTTACATAAAATATGAAGAAGGAAATATGAGTGAAGTATCAGAAAAAATCACAAAATTAAGAAAAATCAATGTAAATAAAGAAATAGAAAAAGTAGATAAATATTGGAGAAAATTCTTAGATGAACATGATACTTTCAAACTAAAAAATGACGGAACAGAATACATGAATAAATTGATAAATATATATAAAAGGACAATTCTATTCATGCCATTATTAGTCAATGAGAAAACAGGAGCAGTAACTGCATCTTTAGAAGTAGATGAAGAAAGAGACCAATGTGGAAAATATGCGTATTGTTGGCCAAGAGATGCTGCAATTATCTTAAATAATCTTGATCATTTAGGATTTGATGAACTCACAGAAAAATTTTATAGTGTATTTTTAAAAAATACTCAATGCAAAAATGGTATGTGGGAACAAAGATTTTATTCAGACGGAAGATTAGCACCATGCTGGGGCTATCAAGTAGATGAAACAGCAATAGTTGTATGGGAAGCATACCAACATTACAAACTAATGGAAAAACGTACAGGTAAGAAAAATAAGAAATTCCTAAAAGACAATTTGAAAATGTTAGAATTAGCAACAACATTTTTGGAAAGATATATCAATTTTGTATTAGGTAAAGAAGAAAAAGAAGATTTAGTAAGAATAGAACTTGAAAAGAAATACAACTATAAAGAAAGAGACGAAATATATAAACACCCAAGTTATGATATATGGGAAGAAAATGAAGGAATCCATTTGTATTCATTATCAAGCATATTTGGAGCATTTAACGCAATGATAAAAATATATGATGAAATTGCAGATATGTACTCAAATAATAGGCTAAAGCAAGATGACATCATATTAAATAAAGCAAGATATGAAAGTTTATTAAGAGAAATAAAGCAATACATAATGAACAATTTAGTAGATAAAGAAAAGAAGGTATTGCTTAGAAACACAACAGACAGATTAACAGACATAAGTATATTAGGAGCAACGATTCCATTTGGAGTATTTGAGCCTGATGAAAAGATAGTAAAAAATACTGTAGAACAGATAAATATGACAATCAGAACATATTTAGGTGGATATCTAAGATATCAAGATGACAAATATATTGGCGGAAATAATCCATGGATAATTGCAACAGCTTGGATGGGGATGTACTATAAGAAAATAGGAGATCAAAAATCAGCAAATGAGTGCATGAAATTTATTGTAAATAGCGCTAATCCATTGGGATTGCTACCTGAACAATCAAATAGCGATTTGAACCAAACTTGGGTAATCGGATTAGGTTGGTCTCATGCAATGTTCATTGGCATGCTATTGGATTAGATATATGATATTATTATTTAATATATGAATTTGAAAATATTATAGTTTGCAGCTACCGCGCAGCGCACAACCGGAGCGTTAGCGCAGGGCGAATGAAGCAAATTACATACAAGCGCCGAATGGCATTATGTAGGTTTCATAAAGTAAATTAATTGCAAAGCCATGAAGGCATAATGGAATTTGCGACAGCAAGGTGCAAAAAACTATAATATTTTCAAATAATATAAAATGATAAAGAAAGGATGTTTAAATGGCAAAATCAAAAACCATATTTGTATGTAGTGATTGTGGTTATGAGTCACCTAAATGGCTCGGCAAATGTCCAGCTTGTAATAGCTGGAATACTTTTTATGAAGAAAAAGTACAAACAACAACTGCATCAGGAAGTAGTGTCAAACTAAAAGAAACTGCAAAACCACTTAGCTTAAATAAAGTAGAAGGAAAAGAAGCGGTAAGAACAAAGACAGGAGTAGAAGAATTAGACAGAGTGCTAGGTGGCGGAATTGTAAAAGGATCTCTAATCTTATTAGGTGGAGAGCCGGGTATAGGTAAATCAACACTAATATTGCAAATCTGTGATAAGTTAGCAAATGATGAAAAAGTATTGTATGTATCAGGAGAAGAATCAGCAGAACAAGTCAAACTAAGAGCAGATAGACTTAACATAAAAAATGATAATATTATGTTCTTAGGAGAAACAGATATTGATGCAATAGAAGCAGAAGTAATTGAGATGAAACCAAAGCTTGTTGTAATTGACTCAATTCAAACAATGTATTCAAACGAAATAACTTCAGCACCAGGAACAGTAAGCCAAGTAAGAGAAATCACAGCTAGAATAATGAAATGTTGCAAACAAAATAAAATAACCACTATCATTATAGGACATGTTACAAAAGACGGAAATATAGCAGGACCAAGAGTTTTAGAACACATGGTAGACACAGTTTTGTATTTAGAAGGAGAACGATATTTCTCATATAGAATATTGCGAAGTGTAAAAAATAGATTTGGCTCAACAAACGAAGTAGGTATGTTTGAAATGCAAAATGAAGGCATGATAGAAGTTACCAATCCGTCAAAGGTGTTAATCTCAGAAGACCAAGGACAAGTAGCAGGAGCAGCAATCGTGTGTAGCTTAGAAGGAACAAGACCGCTATTAGTTGAACTGCAAGCACTATCAACTCAAAGCTTTTATGGAATACCAAAAAGAACAGGAAACGGCATAGACTTTAACAAAATTGCACTTATAGTTGCCGTACTCGAAAAAAGAGCACATTTGAATTTAGGTAATCAAGATATATATTTAAATGTAGTAAGTGGTATGAAAATAAACGAACCAGCTATTGACCTAGGAATAGCATTGGTTATAGCATCTAGTTTCAAAAACTCATATATTCCAAAAGATTTGGCAATAATAGGAGAAGTAGGTTTAACAGGAGAAATTAGATCAGTAAATATGATAGATAAAAGATTAAAAGAAGCGGAAAGATTGGGAATAAAAAAATGTATAATTCCAAAAAATAACAAAAATCTATTGAAAAATACATACAAATTAGATATAATAGGTGTTAGAAATATTAATGAAGCATTAAATGCAATTGGACTATAGATTTAGCAAGCGGCATATATAAATGAAATTTGCTTCAAGCGCCCTACGCTAACGCTCCGGTTGAGCGCTGCGCGGCGATTTCAAAAATAACTATATTTATGTTTTTTTAATATTAATATAAATAATTAGGAGAGCAAAATGGAAATTCTTGAGATATTAAAAATGATAGCACCTGGAACTCAGATAAGAGAAGGCTTAGATAACATTTTAAAAGCTAAAACTGGAGCACTAATTGTAATTCGGTGACGGTGAAAAAGTAATGAGTATAGTGGACGGCGGATTTAACATAAATGTTGAATTCACTCCAGCAAAACTATATGAGCTTGCAAAAATGGACGGAGCGATAATTTTAAGCCAAGATTTGAAAAAAATCTTATTTGCAAATGCACAACTCATGCCTGACAGTACAATCCCAACTTTAGAAACTGGAACAAGGCATAGAACTGCAGAAAGAGTTGCAAAGAAAACTGGAAATGTCGTAATAAGTATCTCACAAAGAAGAGAAATTATAACAGTTTATAATGGACAAGAAAGATATGTTTTGGAAGATACGTCAAAAGTCGTAGCCAAGGCAAATCAAGCATTACAAACTGTTGAAAAATATAGAAAAGTATTTGACAATAAAATAAGTATGTTAAATGAATATGAATTTAATGATATTGTAACACTTCAAATGATTATAGAAACTATACAAAGAGTAGAAATGCTAATGAGAATAACAGATGAAGTAAAGAAATCTATTTATGAGCTAGGAACAGAAGGCAGGCTTATATCAATGCAACTTAGTGAATTAATAGACGGTGTAGATAGAGAAGAATTGTTAATTTTAAAAGATTATATATCAAAAAAAGATGTATATGAAGCATACAAAAAAATAAGAAAATTAAGTTATGAAGATTTAATAAAAACTAATCCATTAATGTCAATTTTAGGAATAAAAGAAACTGACAACTTAGATGAAATAATAATAAAAGCTAGAGGATATAGGATTTTAAATAAGATTCCAAGGATGCCAAATAATATAGTAGAAAACATAGTAAAAAGGTTTAAAACGTTTCAAAATCTGCTATCAGCTGATATTAATGAACTCGATAACGTAGAAGGAATCGGTGAAGTTAGATCAAAAACAATCGTCCAATCTCTAAAAAGGATGCAAGAACAATTTATATTTGACAATATGATAATTTAGTAGTATAAAATAATAGTATTAATTATTATAATATTTATTAAATATCTTAATTTGATGATTATTAGTAATACAATTTATAATAAAAGTTGAAAATTTTGTGCTTTAGAAAGAAAGGAAAGGTAGTAAAAAAATGAAAAAAGAAAAACAAGAAAAAGTTAGTAAAAAACAAACAAACGGATCAAAAAGTAGAGTGGTAAAAAATATAACATTAATAGTAACTGTATTAGCTATTTTGGTCGTTTTAGGATTAATTGCTTTTGTATTAAATACTATTGTAAAAAAAGCAAATTTTATAGAACAAAATCCAATAGCAACTATTGAAATAGAAGGAAAAGGAAATATAACAGTAGAATTATATCCACGATATGCACCAAACACAGTAGCAAATTTTATAGCATTAGCTAATAATGGATTCTATGACGGATTAACATTTCATAGAACAATACCTGATTTTATGATACAAGGTGGAGATCCTAACGGAGACGGAACAGGAAATGCCACTCTTAAAGATATAGGAAAAGAATCAACAGATAATTATTCAATAAAAGGAGAATTCATCATAAATGGATTTTCTAAAAATACTTTAAAACATACAAGAGGAGTTATATCAATGGCAAGATCTGATTATAGCTCAATTGCAGGGTTAGCATCAAAAGGTTATAACTCAGCATCATGTCAATTTTTTATAACAACTGCAGACACCTCAAGCTTAGACGGTCAATATGCTGCATTTGGAAAAGTTACAGAAGGTATGGAAATCGTGGATGAGATATCAAATGTAGAAGTAGAAACAAGAGACTCAAGCAGCGAAGACTTGACAGCAGATAAGCCAGTAAATCCACCAGTAATAAAATCAATAAGAGTTGAAACTTATGGTGTAGATTATGGCGAACCTGAAACTCAAGAACCATTTGATTATTCAGCATATCTACAATCTCAATACGGAAGTGCATACTAACACTATCACCTTTTGTCCGCTAGTTTCTCTTAAGTCTTCTTTCAATTTGGAATTAAGCGAAAAATACCTGAATAGAGTTCCAAGAAGATAAAATTGCACACTTGACAAGCTTTACAAGAAATGGATACACACAGCTTTATGAAGTTTTTGAAAAAGTGGCAAAACAAATAAACATAGGCATTATAATACTTTTAAATGAAAAATAATGGCTAAAGTTAATAATAAATTATAGAAAGATGTTGACAATTAGAAATCAGATATAGTAAAATAAAAATAACAAGATTAATAATAAAAACAATAAATAAAAAAATACAAAAAAGGAGTAAAACAAAAGATGAAAAAGCTTGAAAGCGTTGCGAGAGTACACACACACACACACACAATTAGTTTAAGAATAATAGAAATAAATGGAAACATAGAAATAAGAAGCTATGTGTTTTAGTGAAAGCTAAGATACATGGCTTTTATTTGCGTTCTCGCTATAACATTTTTAGATTAATTATGATTACTAATCTTAAAAATATTATAGTTTTTGCGCCTTGCTGTCGCAAATTCCATAATGCCATACGGCAACTAAATGAAATTTGCTTCAAACGCCCTACGCTAAAGCTCCGGTTGAGCGCTGCGCGGACGCTATCAACTATAATATTTTTAAGATTTATAAAATAAATAATCAGTAATTATTAATTAATAAAAATAAATAATAATTAAGGAGGAAGATCAAAATGAAAGAAAAACAGATGAAAAATCAAGAAATGGAGGGAGAAAAACAGATGAAACAAATTGAAATTAATGAAAGGGGATTTAGTGAAGAAAAAATGAAAAGATTAAATGAGCATGGTATTACACTTGTTGCATTAGTAGTAACAATAATCATATTGTTGATTTTAGCAGGAGTAGCAATAAGAATAGCACTAGGCGAAAATGGATTATTTAGTATGTCAAGAAATGCAACAGGTAAGTATAAACAAGCACAAACAAATGAAGAACAAGAATTGCAAGCAACAGAAAAAGAATTTAAGAAATTAACGCAAGGATTAACAGTAACAGCAACAGTAAATGGAAAAGAAGAGGATATAACCAAAGACAATTTTGGAAAATATCTAGGTATGGAAGTAACAAATTTTAAAGAACTAGGAAGTGGAATTGAGAAAATAAAAGTGGCAGATGCTGATATAGATGATGAAAGCGAAGATGTAACAGTATCAACAACTTATAGATTATATTATATTGATTTTGATAATAAATATAAAGAGGGAGCAGGAACTATATATTTGAAGGCAGATTATTATAACAGCATTCGTAGTTTGCAAGTAGATGAACATGAAGCAAATGATGAAAAAGAAAAAATAAAGCAACTAAATCCATGTTTATATGAAGAAGGGAAGAAGGCACCAAGTGGATATAATATGAAAGCAGTAGCATGGTTATTAAATACAGATAGGTGGTCTGTTCTAAAAAGTAATTTAAAAGAAGGAGTACTAGGTAAAGTAAATTACATAGTAGGAGCTCCAAGTTTAGAAATAATGATAGATAGTTACAATGTACACTATGGATTGACAGGAGAAGAACCGGTGTCAGGCAATATAGAAGAAGTTGGAAATTCGAAGAAATTATTTTATAAATACAATAATGGTGAAAAAGGATATCAAGTAAAAAAAGGAAGTTCTGAAGAATATAGTACAAGAACAGGTATTGAAGTTGTGCAAATAGACGAGAATATTGGAAGTATGTATTTTCCTTATAGTGGAACTGACTTTGGGTATTGGTTGGCTTCTCCGTCACCTTATGAGTCAAATATTACTGTGAAACATAATACTGTTTACTGTGTTAAGAGAGGTTTGATTGAAAGTGATTCATATGAATATAACGTTTATACTCGTAACGGAAAGAGAGCTTTTTGTCCTCTAGTCTCTCTTAAACCTTCTTTTGAGTTAGAATTGAAAAATGGTAACGAATAGAAGATTTAAAAATAACGTCGAGTTAATTTTGCAAGAGCTTGTCACTGTATAATACACTATATCATCATCAATTCCTGTGACATCCGGATAGATTAGAAAAAAATTTAGCGAAAGCACTTGAAATTTTATCTTGATTATAATATACTTTCATTAGCAATCCTCCTTTTATTAAGAGTTTCAAATAAATTATATAAGAAGGATTGCTATTTTTTATAAAATAATTTCAAACTTTAATTTGCAAAAAATAACGAAAAAATATATAATGAAATAAAACATGTCAAAATATATGAGGGAAAGAATCAATTTGTACATGATAGTGCTAATAGCACAAAACTTAAAAATGCCTCAATCAGAGGTAAAAAA
>CANRBO010000016.1 GCA_947628885.1 uncultured Clostridia bacterium
GGCTAGGAAAACAAGTTTAAAATTTATGAGGCGTACTTTTTGTACGTTGATTAAATTTTAAATGAAGTTTGACAACGTCAAAATTGTAATTATCTTCCAACTTTCACCCATAATATAATTTTTCTGTTAAAATTGACTACTACTTATTATTTTCCCAAGACCACTAGCCTTTTTATGATTGTGCTCTTTTTTGTAAAATAGCTATATTTGATAATAAATTTCTGTAAAAAATTAAAGTAATAGTTTAAGAAATAAAAATCTTCTATTTTAAATTTTATTCCCTTTTTCTGCAGAGTATCACAAGTAAATAACTTGCAAGATATACATTTTGCTTGACATTTCTTATTCTTTAAATATTTGCATTTTACTAATTTTGTTGAAAACAAATTTGTATTATGTCTACAACATCCACATATTACATTAGTCTGTCTTTTTTCTATACATTTATTATTTTTGAAATCGCATAAATTTTTTGTTTGAAATTCATAATCCAATATATCACAAGTTTTTTCATATATATAGTTATATCTTTGCTTTTTGCTTCTATACATTTCAATTTTAATTGAGTCAATTAAGTCATCAATTTTTACATTTTTTATTCCTAATTTTTCTCTATAATTAAATATTATTGTAGATATTATTTCTCCAGCGTTTTCGCCTAAAATACCTATTCTAGTTTTACATATTCTGCATACTTTTCCTACTTTTTGTATATTTTTTATATATTTTTTTAATTCTTCTTCTGTCTTGATATTGTTTAAATTAATTCCTATTATTACATTTTTTACTTTATATTCTCTTAAATATTTCTCAAATTTAGCGTTATTATTTTCATAATAATATGTATTAAATTCTTTTAATTGGTTTGAGATAATTTCATTATTCTCGTCATTTAGCATTATTCCGACAACAGTAAAATTATTTTTTGTTAATCTATCATTTCTTATATTCTGAATTAATCTTATATCATTTCTATCTTCCTTCAAATTGACACAGCTTAACCTAATCATTATATTCTACGACCTTTATTTTATTTATTTTTATACTATACAAATCTTCTTCTTCAACTATATTGATAGTTGTTTCCTTTTTATTTCCTTTTTTCTCGTGTTTGATTAAGATGCTGGTTGTTTCGTCCATACCGTCAGGTAAAGTTTTATTATAATTGTCATAGTGCACTATATTACTAAAATACAATACATTTTGATTTTTATTAATTTGTAGTTTGTAAACATTGTTTTCTTTCAAATTATCTAAATTAATATTTTTTGGATCTATCTCTGCAATTATATATCCGTTTTCATTTTCTTTAGTATAATAAACTGAAAAATCAGTTATTGCAGTTATTTTCTTATATGCTTCATTTAGATATCTTACAATATTTTCTATACAATTTTTGTAATCTTCTAATGTTGTTTGAGCATTTACTCTTAATATTGAATATATATTCTTTTTATTTTCCCTATGTTTTTTGCTATTTAAATTTTTTATCTTTGTGTAATCTTCTTCAATATCTCCAAATATTTCCGTCCTTTTACTTCCAGTATATTTGCTTTTTAAATATTCTAGGTCTTTTTCCAATATTTTTTCTTCGTCTTTGCCTGTTAGCACTGCATTGACAGAGGCTAACACATACTTACATGCAAATATACTATTGCACTCTTCAATAGATAATTTTTGTTTTTGTAGCATATCGGCTTTTACAGAAAACTCTTGCAAATCTTGTTCTACATTAAAATTTACGGTTATCTTATTTTCTTGTGCATCTTCGTCTCCTTCATTTAAAGCAGGCTTTTCGTCTTTTTTTGCGAATTTCCAAAATTCAAATATGCTCTTTTTGTGTTTTTCAATTTCATCTATATATTTTTTTGCATTTTCTACTCTTTTTTCTAGATTTTTCTTTTTATTTTTCATTGCATTAATATCTGATTTTAGGCTTTTATACTGCTCTTCAATGTCTCTATTTGCCTTGCATATCTTAACTAAATCAGATAAATTATAACTAGTTTGTTTTGGTTCATTTTCTTTTATTTCATTATTACTATCTTTTTCCTTTGGTTTATCATTTTTATTGCTCTTTAATGTTGCTTTACTGAATCTTGAGCCTTTTTCATTTCTTTTGAAAAAGAATTTTAATTTCTTGAAAAAACTTTTTTTGCAATTTAAAAACATTACAATTTGTTTTTCTTGTATTCTGTAATTTTCTATCAAATCATTTATTTCGGCATTTAATTTTTCAAGTGTAGATTTTCCTTCTTTTATGTCTTTAGCAATTTCTTCTCTTCTATCATCTTGCATTATTGCTTGTTTTTTTATAAATTCACTCAATCCTTCAACTTGCAAAATCTCATTATCATATTCTAATCTAAGTCTGCCTTGTTCATCTATACATGGTGAAAATTTATAATTAGATTCTGTTGCCATAATAAATAGTGCTTTTAAAAGAGTGTATTCGGCATCCGCTTCTTCCTTTGAACTAATACTTATGCGATATTTACTTTCAAATCCTTCTTTTACCCTTACATTTCCAACAATATAAAGCTTATTTTCTACTTCATATATATTTGGCCACTCCTTGGTAAATAGCCATATATAATTTTCAATATTGGTTATCTCGGCTTTTTTCAAAATATTTTCATCATAATCTTCTTTACAAATCGGAACATATATTTTATCAGATGAATTTTCTAATTTCTTTTTTATCAAATAAAATAATACTGACGTTTCTCCTTCTCTTGCAGGAAATAACATAAAATATTTTTTATCTGCATTTGAGTAATATATTTGCCATAGATAATTTTTATCATATCTGACAAAATATGGAATATGTTTTTGGAATTCTTTTTGTGTGTTTTCTATTTGCTCAATTTCATCAACTTTTGCCTGTTTCACTAATTCTAAAAAATTTTCTTGGTCTTCTTTTATATACTCATTAATTGGCTTTGCAGTCAAATATCTTTCTTTTATTTCTGTCGTTCTGTCTGTATAGCTTATCAGTATCTCAATGTCTTTAATTGGAAGCATTTTATATACTTTGTAAAGCATAGAATTATCATACGATTTTGCGATATTATATTCAGGTTTCTCACATTTTAAATTCTTATATTCTTTATTTAAATCTAAACCTATATATCCTAACACTTCGCTTGACAATTTAATACCTCCTCAATTAGATTTTGGCTATCCATAATTTTCCCTACATAGTCTTTTGCTCTGACTTTAATTTTTTTATTTTCAAATTCATTTTTTCCTATCATGACTATATATGGGATTTTTTGATCTACTGCTTTGTATTCTTTATTTTGCACATTAGTATCAGAATAATCTACTTTTACTCTAATACCTTCTTTAAGCATTTTTTCTTCTATTTCTTTTGCAAATGGCTCATATTCATCACTTTCAGTTATGATAATTACTTGTATTGGTGCTATCCAAAGTGGAAATTCGCCTTGATATTTTTCAATTAAAATCCCCAGTAAATTTTCGTAACTTCCAACTGAAGTTCTGTGTACATATATTGGATATTTTTCTTCATTATCTTTATCAACATAAGTTAAATCAAATCTATGAACAATTTCAAAATCAATTTGCATAGATGAAAATTCTTTTTCTTCATAGAAAATTTGTATTGAAGGTCCATACATTTTAGCTTTTTTATTTTCTTCAAAAGGTATATTCAAACTATTCAAAGCATTTTTCATGGCTGTAGTTACACTATTCCACTCATCTATTTGACCAATATAATCTTCCTTTTTGTTGTCGTTCCAAGTTGCCACATAATATTTTACATCTAATCCTAATTTAGAAATAAAACTTTGCTGTAATTCAAGCGACTCTTTTATTTCTGATTCTAATTGTTCCGGTATAACGAATATACTTGCATCTGATAATGTAATCTGTCTAGTTTTGCTTATACCTTTTATATCTCGTTCATTTCTATAAACTGTTGAAGTTTCACTTAATTTTATAGGCAAATTTTTATAACTTCTTTGTTTTGTTTTATACACACAACAATGAAAAGGCGCACTGTAAGGTCTAAGTACAATTGAATTTTCTTCTCTCTTTTCTTCTTCCTCGTCATTAGATTTTATTATAAACATCTCTTTCTTGCCTAAATCTAATCTATCTTCTATCTTATAAATTTCTGCTCTTGAGACATTTGGCGTTCTTACTACTTCATAGCCATATTTAGCTTCTTCTGATTCTACATAATTTCTTATTAAATTAATAAGCTTAGCTCCTTTAGGCAGAATTATTGGAAAGCCTTTTCCTATATAATCTGCGTAAGTGTACAATTCTAGCTGTTTTCCTAATTTATTTATTTCTGTAACGTGCATTTATCTTACCCCTATCCTTATGTTTGTTTCATTATATCATATAGATTGTATAAAATAAATAATTAGTATTAAAAAATATTATAATTTATATAAACTAAAAATAAATGTATTAAGATTAAATAATAAAACTAAAAATGTTATAGTTACAGCACCGCGCAGCGCCCAACCGGAGCGTTAGCGAAGGGCGAATGAAGCAAATTACATACAAGCGCCGAATGGCATTATATAAGCCTTATGAAGTAAATTAATTGCATAGCCATGAAGGCATAATGGAATTTGCGACAGCAAGGTGCAAACACTATAACATTTTTAGTTTTTATTTATATTGGTATTCTTTATTTATATATTTTTATTTATATATTTTTTACTTATATTATCTTTAATAATTTAATTTTATAAAATTTCTTCTTTTAATTTTTGTAAAAATTCTGTTGTGTCGATTGCGCCCAAATCTCCTTCTTTTCTATCTCTTACTGACACCTTATTTTCTTGCACTTCTTTATCTCCTACAATCAACATATAAGGCACTTTTGAAAGCTGTGCTTCACGAATTTTGTATCCTGTTTTTTCACTTCTATCGTCAACTTCTACTCTGATGCCTTCCTTTTTCATTTCTTTTGCTAATTTTTTAGCATATTCTTGGTGCTTATCTGTAATTGGCAATATTTTTACTTGAACTGGTGAAAGCCATATTGGTAATGCTCCTTTTGTTTCTTCTAATAAAAATGCTATAAATCTATCTAAAGTTCCTAAAATAGCTCTATGGATAACTACTGGTCTGTGCTCTTTTCCGTCTTCTCCAATATAAGTCAAATCAAATCTTTCAGGTAGTGCAAAATCTAATTGGCATGTTGATACTGTTACATCATGTCCTAATGCTGATTTTATCTGTACATCTAATTTTGGGCCATAAAACGCTGCTTCGCCTTCTGCTTCATAGAAATCAAGATTTAATTCTGTTAATATTTCTCTTAATTGACTTTCTGCTGAATCCCACATTTCGTCATTATCTATATACTTTTCTTTGTCATTTTTGTCTCTTAATGATAGTCTAAATCTATAATCTTTAAATCCAAAATCTTCATATACTGATAATATAAGTTTTACAACTTCTCCAAATTCTTCTTTTATTTGGTCAGGTCTTACGAAAAGGTGAGCATCATTTTGACACATTTCACGAACTCTTTCCAATCCACATACAGCTCCACTATCTTCATATCTGAAGTCATGTGCAAGCTCTCCTATTCTAATTGGCAAATCTTTATATGAGTGTAAACTATTTTTATAAATAAGCATGTGATGTGGACAGTTCATTGGTCTTAAAACTAATTCTTCATTGTCCATTTTCATTATTGGGAACATATCTTCTTTGTAGTGATCCCAGTGTCCACTTATTTTATATAATTTAGTTGTTGCTAAACTTGGAGTATATACATGTTTGTACCCTAGGGCAATTTCTTTATCTTGTATATATCTTTCTAATAATCTTCTTATAGTTGCTCCGTCAGGCAAGTACAATGGTAAAGCTGAACCTACCAAGTCGCTTGTCATAAATAAATTAAGGTCTTTTCCTATCTTTCTGTGGTCTCTTTGTTTTTCTTCTTCTTTCAATTGTATAAATTCTTCCAATTGACTGTTTTTAGGAAATGATATTGCGTAAATTCTTTGTAGCATTTTATTATGTTCATCACCTCTCCAATATGCACCTGAATTAGATAAAAGCTTTATTGTTTTTACTTTACCAGTACTCATCAAATGTGGTCCTGCACAAAGGTCAGTAAATTCTCCTTGTTTATAGAAAGATATTTCTTCTCCTTCTGGAATCTCGCTAATTAATTCTTGCTTATAAGGCTGATCTTCCATAAGTTTTAATGCTTCATCTTTTGGAAGTGTAAATTTTTCAATAGGCAAATCTTCCTTAATTATTTTTTTCATTTCTTCTTCAATTTTTAATTTTGCTTCATCTGTAAAATTTTTTTCTACATCAAAATCGTAATAAAATCCTTCATCTATTGAAGGGCCTATTGCAAACTTTGTATTTGGGAATAGCCTTTTTACTGCTTGTGCCATAATGTGAGAAGTTGTATGCCAATATGCCTTTTTTCCGTCTAGATCAGATTCAAAAGTCAATATCTCTAAGCTACAGTCTTCATCTAAAATTGTTCTTAAATCTACAACCTTCCCGTTTAGCTTTGCACAGGTTGCAACTCTTGCCAATCCTTCACTTATAGACTTAGCTAAATCTATAATAGCTATTCCTTGCTCTACTTCTTTAATAGAGCCGTCTTTTAAAGTTACTTTTATCATAACAATACCCTTCCTTTCTGAAAATATATTTTTATATGTAAAAATTTCAAAACATATTATAAAATATGATAAAACATTTTTTATAATATGTCAAGGAAAAACAGTACAACCTTTTGAGGTCATACTGTTAAAACAATAGTTTATAACTTTCCTTTTTTCAGGAGATACCCTATCTGCCTTACTATATACATACCTCCAAGACTATAGGATATTCCAAAAAGCATCTTCACCAACTGCAATATGATTTTTACAGTTTGGCGATCTTCACCAGCAGATAATATTCCTTCAATTCTCAATATGGGGTAAACCCCAAATGTGACAATTGCAAGGTATAATCCAACTGGTACCGACAACCAATACAACAACGTACCAATTATTTTCTTTTCTTTCCTTACATAATTGGCATCATTATCTGTTTTCCGTGGCATTGGTTTCCCTCCTTCTTCTAAAAAGTATAATTATATTATAACACTTTATTTCGTTTTTTTCCATATTTTTTTTAATTATTTTCAGTCGCTTTAATTTTAATTAAAAAACATTGCTTTAAACTTGCAACTTCTCTTACAACTTGCATTTACTTTTTCACTTGACGAGCAGTAATTTACTTTACAGAATTGCATTTACTTTTTTATTTGACCAGCGGTTTAATTTTAAAAGTAAATTCCATTTTAAAAGTTATCTTTGATTTTTAACTTGACAATTGCCTAAACATTATTTCTTCCATAGGTTGTAAATAACAGCAAGAAAACAACTAAAAATAGTAATATTTCGGTATTACCATTGCCAAATAAATCATCTAAAAAATTTCCACCATTGTTTCTACCACAGCAACAATTATTATCGCCCATGTTTTATACCTCCCTTTTAATGGCGTCAATAAAATATGTATAACACCTTATTTTTTTATAACATATAGTATGCTTTTTCTTTATTTTGTGTTACAATATAGTAAAAATAAGATAGATATAATTATAATGAGCATATCTAGTATGATTGTAACATATCTTTATTAAGGTTTATGGGCATCCTTTCAAAAACCTAAATTTATATATAAGGAATCTACTAAATGTCTAAAATTGAATTACTTTCTCCTGTTGGGGATTTCGATTGTTTAAAAGCAGCTGTTCAAAGTGGAGCTGATAGTGTTTACTTGGGTGGCGAATTATTTAATGCTAGAGCCAGCGCTTCTAATTTTGATAAAGAGGGATTGCGTGAAGCTATTAGATACGCAAAACTTCGTAATGTTAAAGTTAATTTTACATTAAATACTTTACTTAAAGACAATGAGATTGAAGAAGCTAGCGAATTAGCTAAATACGTTTATTCTCTAGGAGTTGATGCAATACTTGTTCAAGACCTTGGTCTTGCTAAATATTTAATTGATAATTTTCCAAATATGGATATTCACGCTAGCACGCAAATGTCCGCACATAATTTGCATGGAGTTTTAGAGCTCGAAAGACTTGGATTTAAAAGAGTAGTTTTAGCTAGAGAACTTTCACTACACGAAATTGAATATATTTGTGAACACTCTAATATAGAAATCGAAACATTTATACACGGAGCTCTTTGCATATCTTATTCAGGTCAATGCCTATTTTCTAGCTTAGTTGGTGGTCGTTCAGGAAATCGTGGAAAATGTGCTCAGGCTTGCAGACTTCCTTACGAGCTAACACAAGAAGATACAGAAAAAGTTGTAGACAAGGGCTATCTATTAAGTCCAAAAGATTTATGTGGTTTAAAATATATCCCTGATTTAATCAAAGCTGGAGTGAAATGTTTGAAAATCGAAGGCAGGATGAAAACTCCGGAATATGTTGCAACTGTTACAAGAATTTATCGCAAATATATTGATATGGCAGAAAAAAATGAGCCTTATATTATAGATGAAAATGATGTTAAAGAACTTATGCAAGTATTTAATCGTGGCGGTTTTTCTAATGGTAATTTGGATAATGAGCCTAACGAGGATTATGTTTACCCCAAAAAATCTAATAATATTGGTATTCTTTTAGGTCAAATTTCTAATTATAATCCTTCTAAAGGTTTGGTAACTTTCAATACTCGAGAAGAAATTTCTTTACATGATACTGTTTGTGTGGAAAATGAAGAACATAAATACACTGTATCTGAACTCATGATTGAGAAGGAAAACATTAAGAAAGCCAATAGCGGAACCAAAGTAACCATTGGTAGAATAAAAGGAAATATATCAATTAGCGATAAAATTTATAAATTAAGTGATTATGCGAAGTGCAAACAGATTTACGAATACATAAATAAAGAAAATAAAAAAATTCCTTTGTCTTGTACTATTACTGTAAAAAAAGGTATGCCTATCACAATGGAAGTTAACTCTTTGGATAAAGAAGACGGCTCTTACTTTTCAATGTCAACAACAAAATCAATTGATTTAATTCCAATTGATTCTATCAGTAATCCAATAAATAAAGAGCGAATCATAGAGCAAATCAAAAAGACAACAAATACACCTTTTGAATTTAAAAAAATCATCATAATATTAGATGATGATACATATATTCCAAAAATATCTGCAATTAATAGTTTAAGGCGTGACTGTTTAGATGACTTAATTAAGCAAGCCATTAGCCGTTTTGAAAGAAAGGAAGAAATAATTTCATTTAATGAATATTATCACAAAAATTTAATTGATGATTTTGAAGATGACTCAAAAGAAGCATATTTAAAAAACACTCAAATCAATCCAAAAAAGAAAGTTTTTTACTCTCTACTTTTGAATAAAATTTACACGGATTATGATTATAGCAAATTACAAAATATTGATAAAATATATGTTCCAATTAGATATTTTTTAAGTAAGCGATTTGTTGATATTTTAAATATATTGAAAACCAAGGGCAATTTATATATATGTGCACCAACTATTTTGAAAGATAATTATAGAAACATTACATTTAATAGATTAGATGAATTTATTGAAACTTATAATATAAAAGGAATTGTAATAAATAATATTTCACGTGCTGACAATATTATTCAATCTGATAGAAATATCGAAATTGTTGGTAATTACACATTAAATATATTTAATGAATTTACAATAAATGTACTAAAAAATCTTGGTGTTAATGTAGCAACCCTATCACCTGAGCTCGATAAAGCAACACTGCAAAAATTAGCTTTGCAATCCACACTTCCAACAGAGTTAACTGTGTATGGACGAATACCTTTGATGAACATTGGATATTGTTTTTTAGGCAAATCAAATAGATGTTATCCAACTTGCGAAACTATTTGCAAACAAAATAAATATTATTTAAAAGATAGACGTGGATACAAATTTAAAATTCATCAAGATAATGTTCAAACAATCACGACTGTATACAATAGTAAAATTTTATCTATTCCATTTGATGACATTAATATTGATGTTGCACGAATAAGCATATATGACGAAACTATCGATGAAATAAATAATATAATTAATACTGTTAGAGCTGGAAATATCTTTACTGGCGAAGATTATACTTTTGGGAATTTTAATAGGCTTGTGTAATATAAGTTTAATTTGTCATAACAATTGTTTATTATGTGATCGTTTATTATCGAACTATTTATTATGTTAACCAAGAAAACATTTAACCAAAAATATATTATACATAAAAATACACCATTGATTTAGATGATTCAAAATGAATTATTTAAATAATGGTGTATTTTCAATTATATCTTTTATAAAATTTATTGATGTACTTTTTCCTTTTTGCTTTCTTTTTTCTCTACTTCTTTTTTTTCTACTTGTGGATATACGCTAATTTTCTTTTTGTCTCTTCCAAGTCTTTCAACTTTCATTATTCCTGTGACTCTAGCATATAAAGTATCATCGCTTCCAATTCCTACATTAGTTCCTGGATGCATTTTTGTTCCTCTTTGTCTATATAATATGTTTCCAGCTTGGACTAATTGTCCGTCTGCTCTTTTTATACCAAGTCTCTTTGACTCACTATCTCTACCATTATCGGTACTACCTTGACCTTTATGATGTGCCATTTTACTTTCACCTACCTTTTAATTATTATTTAATTAATCTTTTAATTATTTTCGATTAATTTTCAATTGATTTTTTATTATTTTCCAATTAGCTTTTAATAATCTAATTCTATTCTTTAACTTAATTGCTCAAAATATTACTCTGCTGCTTTGATTGATTTAATTTCAACCTTTGTATATGGTTGTCTATGTCCTTGTGTTCTTCTGTGGTTTTTCTTTGCTTTGTATCTATAAACAATGATTTTTTTGCCTTTTCCTTGAGCAACCACTGTTCCCTCAACTTTACAACCTTTTAAATAAGGAGAACCAACTTTTACATTTTTTCCGTCTGAAAATAAAACGACATTATCAAATGTTATTTTCTTTCCTTCTTCTACGTCAAATTTTTCAAAAAATACTACGTCTCCTTCTTGAACTTTGTATTGTCTTCCACAACTTTCAATTATTGCGTACACGATGTGTGCACCTCCTTTTACTTAAGACTCGCTAAGCATAAATACAAGGTATCTAGTGAACTAGATTTAGTTACCCGACCTAGGCGGTTTACAGTTATTAATTATACTACAAAACATTTACATTTGTCAATAGGTGATTTTTTTTGATGTAATTATTTTTTGATAAAGTCATAGGTGATTTTTTTTGATTTTTGCCACAAAAGATATTTAATTTTAAATTTATAATTTATCTACTTAACTAATTCAATTTTAGTTGAAGATTCAAGAGAAACTAATGGACAAAATGCATAATAATGTCCACTATATTCTTTAGTGTTTACATTACCACCACTGCTATAGGTTACATAACGTACATGCTCTGTGCCATAAGCAGACGGAGATGCTAACCAATAATACTGATTTTCTCCAGGATAATACATTGTATCGATTCCATTTTTAGTATCTGTCTGAACAGTATAATCAGATATACGACCTTTAGTGTATTCCGTACTAATTCCGAGGGCCTATTTCATATCCATTTTCACCTTCATATCTATAAAATAATTTTTTTCTTTTTTCTCCGTTTTCATCTCCAGCACCACTCACTGGTTTGTCCCCCTGTTTTATTAGATCATAATGCATATTATAACTATCTATCATCATTTCTAAGCTTGGCGCTCCTACTATATAATTGATTTTTTCTTTTATTTCTTTCTTCACATTATCGCTTTCTTTCACCCCTAACCAATTTTCTTCATTTAATAACCACGTCACAGCTTGCATATTAGGATTAGTTTTTGGTAGTTGTACTTTTTCTCCTGCATATAAGCTAGGGTTTAATTGCTTGATTTTTACTGAATTTTTTCCTTCATCTGCTGTATCCAATTGTAAGTCATATTCATTTTTAGTACACTCTGCTTTTAAATATATTGTTCCAACACCGTCTTTATATTTATTATCAAAATCTATATAATATAATCTATATTTTGTTGAAACTGTAATCTCATTGCTATTATCATTGCCGTTAGCTCCATTTACAATTACATCTTCTGTTTCACTTTCTGTATCTTTAAAATTACTGACTTTCATCCCTAAATATTGTCCTACATTTTCTCTTGTTATATATGTTGTCTCTCCATTTACTGTTGCCTTTATATTTGTTCCCATTGCTAATTCTTCTAACTCTTTTTCTACCAATTTCATTTCTTCTTGTTCATTTATTTGCGCTTCTTTGTATTTATTTGTTGATTTCTTTGACATTACAAATAAACCATTTTCACCCAATGCAAATTGTATTGCAACTCCTGCTAAAATTAGCATTATCACTATTGTGACAACTAATGAAATAAGCGTTATACCACGTTCTTTTAATCTTTTCATTTTTCTTTCTTTCAATCCCTTTTCGTTAATTTTACCTTGTATCATCTGTTTCATTTTCCTTCTCCTTTTCATCTTTTTTCTTTATTATAATTAACTTGAATTGTTGCCAGTATCTATACAACAAGCAATTACATTAATGCTTTTAATTTACCCTATCTTTATTTTTTAATTCATTTTTTTACTATTTTGTATTCGGTTTATTCCGATTAGTTTTTATTTTATCATTTCGCATATTAAGTGTCAATTATTTTTATTATTATATTTTCTACAAATTGCGTTTACTTTACAAAATTGCATTTAATTTTTCATTTAATATTACTGATTTTCTCTTCTAGTTTAACAAGCTTATTCTTAAATTTGCGCAAATAAAAACCATGCATTTCAGCTCTCACTAAAACACATAGCTTTACTAGATTTATTTATACAATTTATTCCAATATTTTTTATATCTTTTATATTATTTATCTTGTTTACATTATAATTGTTTTCAAAGTCTCTTAATAAGCCTGCATCTTTACTTTCTAAAATGCAACTCTCTCTCTCTCTCTCTCTCTCTCTCTCTCTCTACAGTTTCAAGGCTTTTAAGCTTTTTCATCTTTTGTTTACTCCTTAATTTTTATTTATATCTTAGCACCACTATTTATAATATAACATTTTGACTTTATTTTTGTCAATAAAATTTTATTATTTATTTTGCTATTAACTTTTTCGTCTAATACACATTTTCATTTATTTATCTAACGTTGGGTATCCATTACTTACTTGTTTCCAACTTAATAATTTATAATCTTTTAATACTGCGTTTACATCACTTAGAACTATTGATTTTATATTATTATTTAATGTTGTTACAAAATCTGTCTTCTTCATATCGTCTAACGTCATTGTTTTCCCTACATTAGTTTGACTAGTTGCTGTATATCTATTATCACAATATGCATTTTGCACTATACTAGAAGTTGATGTCTTAGGAATATCTAATATTCCATATATATATATTGTACTATTTGCTGTCAAAGTTCCTGTATTATATACGTTATTAATGTTTATTACAGTAGCACCTGTACTATTACTGTCTACCACATGAATTATACCGCAAGTCGTACTTAAAGAGTTTGAAACATCTCCCGTATTATAACAGTTTATTATTGCTCCTTTTGATTCTTTATTTAAGTATGCAGATATTCCGCTTGCATAACCATAACTAGTTGAGCTATTAGATATAATCTCACCTGTATTATAACTATTTAAAATATATGTCTCTGATGAAGTGGTTAATGATCCTGTTAATCCACCACAAGCAATTGCACGTTTAGGCTTATTGGATTCAATTTTTCCTGTATTATAACATTTATCTATTATTAAAGTACTTTCATTTTCATTTGTTCCTATTATTCCGCCAAGCAAACTCCCATTTGAAATGTTACCTGTATTATATGAATTTATAATTTTATTATTTGTATTAGTTTTACATGCTAATGATCCAATAATTCCACCTAACTCAACTTCTACTGATTCTGCATATGATGTTCTACTATTCTTTACTTCTCCTGTATTATAACAATTTTCTATATCTACTGTTCCAAATATTTTTCCTACTATTCCACCACATGTTGCATTATTTTCTGTATCTCTATTTGTTATAACATTTCCAGTATTATGGCTATTTATAATTGTTGTTGTTCCGCCTTCTATCTCTAATTCACGTCCTATTAATCCACCTGCATAAAATCCTTTTATATTGGTTATACTGCCTTCATTATAACTATTTTCTATTTTTATTTTGCCCGCAGCATGGCTACCAAGTATTCCACCCACGTTATTTGAATTCTTTAGATTTCCTTTATTAACACAATTAGATATTGTTAAACTTGTATTCTGTTTTACACCTGCTACTATTCCACCTATTGAACTACCTGATTCTTGGCTTTCAATATTTATGTAATTTTTAAGATTGGTTACAATACTGGTTCCATCCGACATTCCAACAAATCCACCACAATATTCAGATGTTGTCGTTGTAATCTTTCCTGTAGTTGTTAAATTACTAATTTGACTATCTTTGATATTTCCAAATAAGCCCAAATTAATCACATC
>CANRBO010000017.1 GCA_947628885.1 uncultured Clostridia bacterium
AGGAACATATCCACACTCAGGAAGCCAAAAACCCTTCAAAGGTTTAGAAAAATATTTATTATAAGTTTGTACACCAAGAGCAATCTGAGCTCTAACGGTTTTCTCATTTACATATAAAATAGGAAAATATCCATGAGTAGCACCACAACCAATAATCTCAAGGACTCCCAAATCATTGAACTTCTTAAAAGCAGAAATCAAATTACAATTATAAACATCTTTAAAAATATGTAAATCATTAGAATATCTATCAAAATAATAATGAGATAATTTATTAATTCTAGGATTATCCGCAGTTCTCTTAATTTCCTTTTCAGAAAGCTCAATGTGTTTCTCTAAATACTTGATATATCTCTGCATAAGCATTTTATTATCAAGCATATTAAGTAATGGAGGAGTGAGAGACATAGTAAATCTAAAATCTACACCTTCATCAACAAGCTTTTGAAAATTTAAAATTAATGGAATATAACACTCAGAAATCGCTTCATAAAGCCATTGCTCTTCCAAATAATCTTCACTCTCAGGATGATGAACAAAAGGTAAATGTGCATGTAAAACGAAACTTACATAGCCTTTTGTTTCTTTTTTCATAGAAGTTTCACTCCTTTCTAAATATATATTGATGAAAATACACGCTGTGTTACGCGTGTATTATAAAAATGTAGATGTTGGATTCTGAGAAGACGGATTATTGAAATCAAATCTGCCAGAATTATCAGAAATGTTGTAATTTTTATAAATATTGTTAAATCTATTATAATCAGGATTTGCATTAAATGTTTTCTCAGTAACTTTATTAGTCTTTACATTTTTAAAATAAATTTTATTATTTCTTTTAAAATATAAAATATGATCATTAGGAATTTCCACCGTATTAGAAAATGCAACATTTAAATAATTAACAGGGATAGCCTCACGTTTCTCATATTTTGGACGTCTACCAAGTTCAACAGAATATTGACACTTTGAATTATTAACATGAACATACCAGTTGTTTGCAAAATCATCTATATCAACTTCAAAAGAATAATTATCAGTTAAATTATGAACGATTAAAACTGGGCGAGTATTGTAAAAAAATAATTTTCCATAAAGTTTTTCATAATTTTCTCTATCCTTATCAGAAATGTCCCAGTAAACAAATAATGTGTTAGGCTCTTGAGCCAATACTTTAACGACAGTATCATTGTATCTGTAAGGCAAATCATAATATTCAGGTTGTTGTAATTGAATAATCTCTGCATCAGCCTTTGGAGTACTGCTTTTTTGCTTAGAAGTAGTAGACTTTTTGGTAGTGGTTTTCTTGGTTGCAGTAGACTTTTTAGTAGTAGTTTTTTTTGTTGTAGGCTCCTTTGCTGTAGTAGCTTTCTTAGTTGCAGTAGATTTTTTAGTAGTAGTAGACTTCTTGGCTACAGTAGATTTCTTAGAAGTGGTTGCTTTCTTGGTTGCAGTAGATTTCTCAGAAGTAGTTGCCTTCTTGGTGGTAGGTTTCTCCTCAGCCTTAGCTTTTTTAGATGTAGTTTTTTTAGCTACAGAAACTTTTTCAGCAGTAGCAGACTTATTGGCTGTAGTAGTTTTCTTAGTTGTAGTAGACTTCTTGGCTGTAGTAGTTTTCTTAGTAGTCGAAGTCTTTTTTGCAGCAGATTTTTCATCAGTTTCAGCTTTCTTAGCCGTAGTTTTTTTGGAAGTAGGCTCTTTCCTAGCAACACTTTTAGCAGCTGTCTTTTTGGTAGCAGCTGTTTTTCTTGTTTTCTTTTGAGTTACATTTTCTTCAACATTTTCTAGTTCATCTTTGGTTTTGCGAGCCATAAATTCCTCCTTTGTAAAAAAAAGCAATAATCTTCTAATAATATAATATATCAAACAAAAAAAATTTACAATAGAAAAATGAAAAAAATATAAAAAAATAAACGAAAAATTATTGACAATCAAAAAAGCAATATAGTAAAATATGAATAGTAAAAAGTTAAGAACATAAGAAGGAAATATTAGTAATGGGTTTTTTTGATAAATTTAAAAAAAGAAAAGATAACAATCTACAACAATCTGTACCTAACGTAGATTATACTCCAACTAATGCTGAAAGCAATATTAATTATAGTACATCAACAAGGGGGGGTAATCTCCAAGTTGAATATTATGATGAAAATGCTAAATTTGATCAATTTTATGATACTACAAGATTAGTTATTAAAAATATTACTACCCTTGGCGGTCAACAAGTTCTATCCTGTGATGTATCTTGGTACAGTAGAGATGATTGTCAAATAAAGGATGAAGAAACTGGTAAATGGGAAAGTAGAAGAGCAAGTGACTATAGCCAAGTGTTGGCACAAATTGATGTAAGAAGATTACAAATTGATCGTGATTATTGTACTATGGTAATGAAGGGATTATTAAATCAAAAGAGAGTTGAAAAATACCTTGAAAAAGGGTTACAAGAACATACAGAAAGACCTTGTGGAGAATATATTGGTGGAGTTGGAGAAAGAAACGGTAAATTGAGCAAATTCTTTTCTGAAAAGGTAGGTATAGAAGCTCATTATGCCCCTTATATGATAAATAGAAGAAATAAAATTGCGATTCAACAAATAAATGAAAATCAAAGAAAAATTGATAATTATAATAAGCAAATTGAAAAATTACAAAGAGAAAATGACGATTTAGAAGTAAGATAGTCTATATAATGGTAAATTTGAATATCAAATTAATATTAAGTAAAAAATTTAGCAATCCTCCTTTTATTAAGTGTTTAAAATAAATTATATAAGAAGGATTGCTATTGTTTATAAAAAGAAAAGTAAGGAGAAGCGTTTATTGAACAATATAGAAAACTTAAAAGATTTAATAATATATCAAAGTCAAAATAATCAAAACATATCAGTAGAAGTTTTATATAATGAAGAAGATTTTTGGTTAACACAAAAATCAATGGGAGAATTATTTAATGTTGAAGTGAATACTATAAATTATCATCTAAAGGAGATTTTTAAATCTAAAGAACTAGATGAAGAATCAGTTATTCGAAAAATTCGAATAACTGATTCTTCATTGTCAAAGTCTAGTGGTAGCTAGGCTGTGGTCCAGCCACGGAATCATTTTAAAAAAATTGTCGATTTCCTATTTACATTTGAAAAAATTATGTATAAAATAATATAAATAGTAAAAAAATAAAGAATTAAACAAGCTAAAATAATAACCAGTAAAATTACCAAAGAAATGTTGAAAGGGGCATAAAATTATGAAGATTTTAATGCTATCATGGGAATATCCACCAAGAATAGTAGGAGGGATGGCACGAGTTGTACACGATTTGTCACATAGGCTAATTAAAGACGGACATGAAGTGACTGTAATAACTTACAGAGATGAAAATGCCTCTTATTTTGAAAATGATAAAGGAGTAAAAGTATATAGAATTGACAATTACATGATTCACCCAAATAATTTTATAGACTGGATTATGCAATTAAATTTCAATATGGTTTCCAAAGCTACTGAAATCATCAATGAAGAAGGGAAATTTGATGTTATCCATGCACATGATTGGCTAGTTACTTATGCTACAAAAGCCTTAAAGGAATCTTTTAAAATCCCAGTTGTTACAACAATACATGCTACTGAAAATGGTAGAAATAGTGGAATACATGATGAAGTTCAAAGATACATAAATGATTCTGAGTGGCTTCTTACTTATGAGTCAACAGAGGTTATTGTTAATAGTAATTTTATGAAAAGTGATCTTCAACGAATTTTTGGTCTTCCTTTTGAAAAAATAAATGTTATACCAAATGGTGTTAATTTAAATAATTTTTCCGGAATAGATAAAGACTATGATTTTAGAAGACAATTTGCAATGGATAATGAAAAAATTATACTTTATGTTGGAAGGCTTGTTTACGAAAAAGGAATTCAAAATCTAATTGCTGCTATGCCTAAAATATTAGATAATTATCATGATTCTAAGCTTGTTATTTGTGGAAAAGGCGGAATGATGGACGAGCTTAGACAAGAAGCTAGAAATCTTGGAATTGAAAATAAAGTGTATTTTGCTGGATATTGTGATTCTAAGAAAGTACAGAAAATGTATAAATGCGCTGATATAGCCGTGTTCCCAAGTACATATGAACCTTTTGGAATAGTTGCATTAGAGGCAATGCTTGCAGGAATACCAACAGTTGTATCTGATGTTGGAGGACTAAATGAAATTATCGAACACAGATATACAGGTATGAAGAGTTATGCGGGAAATGCAAATTCAATTGCTGATTCAGTTTTAACATTATTATTTGATCCAAAACTTTGTGATACTGTTTCGAAAAATGCAGTTAAAAAAGTTAAAGAATTATACAACTGGAATAAAATAGCTCAAGATACACATTATGTATATGAGCAAGCAATTTGTCAGACTGAGGCACAAAAGCAAGCTGAAAAAATGTTACAAGAGAAAGCTCGTAAAACAAGTAAAGCTAAAAATACACAGGGTGAAATTACAAATCTATTATCATTTAGAAAGCGCAATGCATACGCATAAAGCATGGAAAGTGAGTAAAAAATGGAAATATATGATACAGCAAATAAGCTTGCAGAAGAAATAAAAAATTCAACACAATATAAAAATTTAAAAAATTCTAAGGAAAATCTTTTTTCTGATCCACAGAAAAAGGAATTGATTGAAGAGTTTGAAAAGCTAAAACAAGAAGTTCAACTTATGGAGATTAAGAGAGCAAATAATCAAGAAATAGATGAAGAGGATAAAAAAGTAAAAGTTGCTAAATTATATAATGTATTAATTGAAAATAAGGATATAAAAGAATATTTTGATTATGAAATTGAATTTAGTAAAATGATGACTGATATAAATAAAATTATTGGAGATGCTATAAAGGAAGTTATTTAATAAAGGGATAACAAAATTATAGATTTAAAATATATAAAATATTGAGAAATAATTTTAATAGATGAAAACCTTAACAAAGGAAAGGGTTATAATTAAAATGAAAAATGAAAAGGGAATTACATTAATAACTTTAGCTGTTACTGTTATGCTGATGAGTTTACTAGCAGGATTATTAATTAATGCAGTAAATTATGATAAGATAATGGAAGAAACAGGTGGTGCACAAAACGATTTTGAGGGAGAAGTGGAATATACTGATGAAAAAGTAGAATCAATTCAAGAACAGTGGGGAGACGTATTAAGCAAGTAAATGCAGATACTATATCCAAATTCAATATATAGAAAATATAAAAAACATTAAAATAATGATGAAAAAATATTATAGTTTAAGTATCAAATTAATAGTAAGCAAGTTGCTTTTATAAAATATTGTGATACAAAACTATAATATTTTTTTGATTTAGCGATTATTTTTAAACAGTTTTTTTAACTTTTTAGTTTAATATAATATAACCTAATTTAATTTAGTAGTCTTAGTAAATTAAAATTTTATAAATTAGAATTCACAGTTCTTTGGAGTACGAGGATAAGGTATAACATCACGAATATTTTGCATACCTGTTACGTACATCATAAATCTTTCAAAACCTAGACCAAATCCTGAGTGAGGTACGCTTCCATATCTACGAAGGTCTAAGTACCACCAATAGTCTTTTGCATCTAAGTCAAGTTCCTTCATCCTTGTAGTAAGTTTTGAGATATCTTCCTCTCTTTGGCTACCACCAATTAATTCGCCAATGCCAGGAACTAAAAGGTCAGCAGCTGCAACTGTTTTACCGTCGTCATTTTGTTTCATATAAAATGCTTTTATGTCTTTTGGATAATCTGTAACAAATACAGGCTTTTTAAATATTTTTTCACTTAAAAATCTTTCATGCTCTGTTTGAACATCAACACCCCATGAAACTTTAAATTCAAATTCATCATTATGTTTTTCTAATTCTTTAATTGCGTCTGTGTAAGTTATTCTTCCAAAAGGTTCATCCATAGTAATTTTTAATTTTTCTAATAATCCAGGTTGAACGAATTTATCAAAGAAAGCCATTTCCTCGGGTGCATTTTCAAGTACATAAGATATTGCGTATTTAATCATTGCTTCTTCAACATCCAAGCAGTCTGATAAATCTGCAAAACACATTTCAGGTTCCATCATCCAAAACTCTGCTGCGTGTTTAACTGTGTTAGAATTTTCTGCTCTAAATGTAGGACCAAATGTGTAAATATTTCTAAATGCTTCAGCATAAGTTTCGCCTTCAAGTTGTCCACTAACTGTAAGGTGAGCATTTTTTCCAAAGAAATCTTTTGAAAAATCTGTATGTCCAGTTTCATCTTTTGGTATGTTATCAAAATCAAGAGATGAAACTGAAAACATTTCTCCTGCACCTTCACAATCACTTCCAGTAATAAGAGGGGTGTTTACATAAACGAAACCTCTTTCTTGGAAGAACTTATGAATAGCAAAACTCAATAAACTACGAACTCTAAAAACAGCACTAAAAGTATTAGTTCTAGGACGTAGGTGAGCAATAGTTCTTAAGAATTCAAAACTAGTATTTTTCTTTTGAATAGGGTAGTCTGTATCAGATAATTTGTATATTTCAACTTTGCTTGCATGAATTTCAAATGCTTGCTTAGCATTTTCAGTTTTAACAACTTCGCCACTAACTATAATTGAAGAGCTAATTGTTAATTTACAAACATCTTCAAAATTATCTAATTTATCATCAAAAACGATTTGAACATTATTAAAAAATGTTCCGTCATTTAATTCTATAAATCCAAAAGCTTTAGAATTACGTAATGTTTTAACCCAACCTGCAACATTAATTTTTTGTCCAATGTATTTTTCTGTTCTTTTGTATAAATCTTTAACTAATGTATAGTCCATAATAAATATCATCCCTTTCTTGAGGCAAATATAAAAACTATTAGTATAAATACATGACAAATATATACTAAAAATTCATTTATCTTAAAAATTCGCCTAATGTTGAATTTTCACCTGAAAGTGTATTTGTTACACTTGTTATGACTTCATTGCCATAAGAAGTAGTGTTTCCTTCAAGTGTATTATTAGTTGTAGAATTTTCAATTACTTCGTTTGTATTTTCATCATTGATTTCATTAGATACTACAACATTTTCATCAACGATGTTAGCTGATTGCTCAGATACTGCATTTCCAGTAGTATCAGTAGTTTCTTCTGTTTTTGAAACGCTTGTTAATATACCAATAACATCTGCATTAGTCATAGAATCAACAGATGTATCATCAACTGTTAAAATAAATTGGAATAATATATCATCTTCAGGTATCAATACCAAATAATATCTATAAAGTGTTTCAGCTGATTCGATGTCAATATATGAGTAATAAATATTAGGTAATGAAGTTCCGGTTACAAAGTTACTTGAACCAGGCTGAACAGTTACGTTCAATGATGTAGCTTGAGCCTCAAAAGAACTTATTAAATTACTTAACAATGATGATCTACCAGTAATAGATGTCATATCATATCCATAGGTTGCATTAATATTTTTTATAGATTGACCAGAATATGTCAACTTATAATTTCCCTTTGCTAAAGAACTATCTGTTTCATCAAAAAACCAAACTAAAGAATCATATTGAATAGAATAGTTATCTTCAAAATTCCAATATTGATAATCATATAGTGATTCTTCATTTGCAATTTCATTATTTACAGTATTACTTAATTCATTAAAAGCACCCAAAAAGCTATTTGCAAGATTAAGTATTCCAGCTCCTATTAGCAACCACACTATTGAAGAAATTATAATTGGAACAACGATGCAGAATACGACAACAGCAATAGGAGAAGTTCCACCTTTTTGAGAAGCTAAATTTACTAATTGTTGATTATCAGTAGTTGTTTGTTTAAATTTATCTAATTTGCTTTTTACAAAGTTTCTATATAAAGGATAGAAACCAAAACCATATATCATAATAAATGCAAGTGAAATAATGCTTAGTATAGCTAGTGCTGCAGCACCAATTTTTATAATTAAAAATGCTGAAAGGAATACAAGCAAATATTTTAATATTGAAAATAATATTCCAGTTAAGTACATTTTTCTATACAATAAATATATTTCACCGAAAATAGCGGCACACCAGTTGAATTTCTTTGAGTGAGCTTTTTCATATAAATTTCCCATCCAAGTTTGTACAAAAGCAGTATTATAATCTTGATTCATGTTAGAATTACTAAAATTATTATTTTGATAATTCATGTTAGGATCGCTAAAATTATTATTTTGATAATTTATGTTAGGATCACTAAAATTATTATCTTGGTAATTCATGTTAGGATCACTAAAGTTATTATCTTGATAATTCATGTTAGGATCACCAAAGTTATTATTTTGGTAATTCATGTTAGGATCGCTAAAGCTATTATCTTGATAATTCATGTTAGGATCACCAAAGTTATTATTTTGGTAATTCATGTTAGGATCGCTAAAGTTATTATCTTGATAATTCATGTTAGGATCACTAAAATTATTATCTTGATAATTCATATTAGGATCACTAAAATTATTTCCTTGATAATTTGTATCATTTAATCCAGTGCTCTGACTTGCATTATTGCTAGGCATGCTTTGACTTAAAATAGGATTCAACACTTGATTATTATCATTACCCGGTAAAACACTATCATCCATATTATTGAATTGAGCATTAGTATCAGGGCTCATACTGGCATAAGGATCTTGACTAGCATTTTGATTAGTATTAAAATCAGGGTTCATGCTAGAGTAAGGATCTTGATTAGTATTTTGATTAGCATTAAAATCCGGATTCATACTAGCAAAAGAATCTTGTCCTTGATAAGGATTATTTGTACCATTAGGATTTTGGTTATTTAATTCGTCATCCATTTATAAAAATCTCCTTGTATAATATATTTAGACTTTTAAAGGTAAATCTATAAACCTATTATATCCATAAATATACATCTATTATAAATGAAAATCAAAGATTATACAAGACCTAAAGCAAAATGTAACAAAAATGTAAAAAAATGAAATGCTTCATTCGCCCTTCGCTAACGCTCCGGTTGGGCGCTGCGCGGCGTATTCAAAAATAACTATATTCAGGTTTTTCTATAAAATATAATAGAAATATAAATTATAAAATGTAAGGTTGCTAACAATCTTAGTTCTTGGCTAGTCCTACCCACTTGAAAAAAATGTTATAGTGTAATATAATGGGAAAAAGTGAAAATTTAGAAAATGGAGAAAATGATGACTAATCTAAAAAATGAAGTTCAATATGTGAAAGGTGTAGGACCAGCAAGAGCCAAAAGCCTTAATAAACTTGGAATATTCACATTGGAAGATTTAATTACATATTACCCAAGAGATTATGAAGATAGAAGTTTGATAAAGCCAATCGCAAATGTGCAAGACGGAGAAAAGTGTTCAATTGAAGCGGTGGCTGTTTCTAGTGTGAATTTGAGGATGCTTGGGAGATATAAAAGCATTGAAAAACTAATGGTTAGAGATGAGTCAGATACTTGTATGATTACATGGTTTAATCAACCATACATAAAAACGCAAATAAAAAGGGGAGAAAAATATAGATTCTTTGGAAAGATGACAGTTAAAGGCGGAATTAAAGAGCTGAATTCCCCTGTTTTTGATGTGATAGAAAAAAATAATAATACAGGTAAAATCATACCAGTATATCCATTGATTTACGAGATTAAAGCAAATGCAATTAGAAAAGTTATTCAAAATGGTCTTACGCTTGCAGGACAATTAGATGAGATTATGCCTAAATACATTTTAGACAAATACAAATTAATTGGATATGATGAAGCAATTAAGCAAATTCATTTTCCAAATAATTTTGAAAGTTTTAGAAAAGCTAGAAGAAGGCTTGTATTTGATGAGCTTTTAACAATGCAATTAGGATTATTAAAATTAAGGGGAGAAAATGATAAACAAATAAAAGGTATTAAATATAGTAGCAATGTAAATATGTCAGATGTAATAAATGATTTGCCATTTAAGCTAACTAGAGCACAGTTAAATGTGTTAGAAGATATAAATGCAGATATGGAAAAGGAAAAGCCCATGAATAGATTGCTACAAGGAGATGTTGGTTCGGGAAAAACAATAGTAGCAATGATTGCAGCATACAAGGCAGTAAAGAGCGGATACCAAGTTGCAGTACTCGCTCCAACCATGATATTAGCAAAGCAACATTTAGCAAATTTTGAAAAAATATTAGGACAGTATGGTATAAAATGTGAAGGTTTAGTTGGTGGCATGACTGCTAAGCAAAAAAGATTAGCCTTAGAGAGAATTGAAAAAGGAGAAGTGGACATTGTAATTGGTACACATGCTTTATTAGAAGAAAATGTTATATTTAATAAGTTGGGATTTGTTGTAACTGATGAACAGCACAGATTTGGCGTAAAACAAAGAAGCTCGATAGTTGCAAAAGGAGAAAATCCTGATGTATTAGTCATGACAGCCACTCCGATACCAAGGACTTTAGCTTTGATTTTATATGGAGATTTGGATATTTCAATAATTGATGAATTACCACCAAATAGAAAACACGTCGACACTTTCGCAGTTTCAAGAAAGTTAGAAACGAGAATAAATGAATTCGTAAAAAAGGAGATTGATCAAGGAAGGCAATGCTATGTAGTTTGCCCATTGGTAGAAGAATCTGACGACCCGGAAGCTCCAAAATTAAAATCAGCAGTTGAACTTGCTGAAAAATATAAAAACGAAATTTTTAAAGATTACAAAGTAGAAGTATTACATGGAAAAATGAAGCCAAAAGAAAAAGATGAAATAATGGAGAAATTCAAAAATGGAGAGATAGACATATTAGTTTCAACAACTGTTATAGAAGTTGGAGTTGATGTGCCAAATGCAAGCTTAATGATAATAGAAAATGCCGAAAGATTTGGTTTAGCACAGCTTCATCAATTAAGAGGAAGAGTCGGAAGAGGCGAATACAAGTCATATTGCATATTAAAATGTAATGGTGGAAATGATTTAATAAGAGAGAGGATGGAAATCATGACCAAAACTGATAATGGATTTGTAATTGCCGAGAAAGACCTTGAATTAAGAGGCTCAGGAGACTTCTTTGGAACAAAGCAACACGGTATACCTGAATTCAAAATAGCTAATTTATTTCAAGATATGGAGATACTAAAGGAAGTGCAAGCATTGGCAGTACAAATAATAGATGATGATTTATATTTGCAAAAAGAACAAAATAAACTTCTAAATAAATTAGTGGAGAAAAACTTCTCATCAAAAGCAGAACTTACAATTTAGAACAAAACTAATGATTAAATCAAGCCACACTTGGAATAGTAGTTCACACAAAATTCACAAAATAAATTAGCAATCTCTATTGACAATTGCTAAAAATCGATATAATATATATAAAGATTAGCAATCTATAATATGGAGTGCTAATTCGAGGTGATAAATTTGGAATTAGATAGTAGAAAAAAGAGAATATTACAAGCAATAGTAAACGAATATATTGACACCATTGAGCCAGTAAGCTCAGGAAGTTTAATAGGAAAATATGGCTTAGATTGCAGTAGTGCTACTGTTAGAAATGAAATGGCAGAGCTTGAAAGAGAAGGATTCTTAGAGAAAACGCACACATCTAGCGGAAGGATACCTTCATCAAAAGGATATAGATTTTATGTTGACAAACTTTTAAATGAAAAAAATTTAACCCTAAATGAAGTTAGATATATTAATTCAAAATTACAATCAAAAATAAATGAAATGGAAGAGCTTACAAAGATTGCAACTAATACTATTTCAGAAGTTACTCATTATACAACAGTAGCAATCGAACCAAATGCAAAAAAGCAAAAAATCAGTGAAATAAAATTTGTACTAATCGGCTCAAGGATGCTTATGGCAATAATTTTGACAGAAGCGGGAATAATTAAAGAAACTATAATAAAATTTGATAGAGATATTAATCAAGAGCAAGTCGATACTTTAAATGTGATTTTTAACAATAAGTTAAAAGGACAGTATTTATCACTTATTGATTTGCCAATTGAGCAATACATCATGAGTGAAATGTCATATAGAGTAGAATTAATAAAACCGATAATAAATCAAATTACAAAATTGATAAATGACGAGTCAAATCTATATTTGAAAGGTGCAAATAGAGCATTAGATAATCCGGAATTCAAAACAGGGGATTTGGCAAAAAGATTTTTAGGACTTTTAGATAGAAGAGACTTTATAGAAGATATATTAGATAATGACGAAGATTTTAATGTTTATATAGGAAATGAAGAAAATGGTTTAAAAGATTTAAGTATAGTAACATTTAAAAACATTGTTGCAGGCAAAGACTTAGGAACCATTGGAATTATAGGTCCAACGAGGATGGACTATTCAAAAGTAATCTCTGTTCTTAAATATATAAATAAAGAACTAAACAAAGATATAAATAGAAGTCTAGGAGACGGAAAAGAGGGGAATAATAGTGGAGGATGAAAATTTAAAACAAATGAATAATGAAGATATGCAAGAAGTAGATATATTAAATGCCAAAATAGAAGAACAAAAACAAGAGCTTGATGATAGAGAAGACAGGATAAAAAGGCTAATGGCAGAGTTTGAAAATTTCAAGAAAAGAAGCGATAAAGAAAGAACTGGTATGTACACATCAGTTATGGGAGATGTAATAATGAAGCTATTGCCAGTACTTGATAACCTAGAAAAAGCTGTGGAAAGTTCAACTCAAGATGAGCAATATAAAAATGGTATAGAGCTTGTTATGAAGCAATTTAAAGATGTGCTAACAGCAAATGGAGTAAAAGAAATCGAAGCAGTTGGAAAGCCATTTGACCCTTCTATGCATGAAGCTGTAAGTTTAGTAGAAGATAGCAATTTAGGCAGTAAGATTGTAAAAGAAGAGTATAGAAAAGGCTACATGATAGGCGATAGAGTTTTAAGACACTCTATGGTTGTAGTAGCAAATTAAATAAAAAAGCTTACTAGATTAGGATAATTTAATATAGTTATTAATTTTTAAATGATAATAGAAATTATCATAAAATTATATAAATAAACCATTAACAATTTTAAAGGAGGATATGTAAAATGGGAAAGATTATAGGAATTGATTTAGGAACAACAAATTCATGTGTTGCAGTTATGGAAGGAGGAGAACCTGTTGTAATACCTAACTCAGAAGGAAACAGAACAACACCATCAGTTGTTGCATTTTCAAAAGACGGAGAAAGATTAGTTGGACAAATAGCAAAAAGACAAGCTGTTACAAACCCTGATCATACAATAATGTCTATAAAGAGAAAAATGGGAACAGCTGACAAAATATCAATGGACGGAGACAAATTCTCTCCACAAGAAATATCAGCAATGATATTACAAAAAATAAAAGCAGATGCAGAAAGTTATTTAGGAAGTACTGTAACTCAAGCAGTTATTACAGTACCAGCATATTTCAATGACTCACAAAGACAAGCAACAAAGGACGCTGGAAAAATAGCAGGATTAGATGTATTAAGAATAATCAATGAACCAACAGCAGCAGCTTTAGCATTTGGTATGGATAAAGAAGACCAAGACCAAAAAATAATGGTATATGATTTAGGTGGCGGAACATTTGATGTATCAATACTTGATATTGGAGACGGAGTTTTCGAAGTATTATCAACAAATGGAAATACACACTTAGGTGGAGATGATTTCGATCAAAAAATAATAGATTATCTAGTAGCAGAATTTAAGAAGGAACAAGGCATTGACTTAAGTTCAGACAAAATGGCAATGCAAAGACTAAAAGAAGCAGCAGAAAAAGCAAAAATAGAATTATCAGGTATGCAACAAACTCAAATTAATCTACCATTTATTACAGCAGACGCAACAGGACCAAAGCACTTAGATGTAACTCTTACAAGAGCTAAATTTGAAGAATTAATCCATGATTTAGTTGAATCAACAAGAGGACCAGTTGAAAACGCATTAAAAGATGCAGGAATAACTGCAGATGATATTCATAAAGTATTATTAGTTGGTGGTTCTACAAGAGTACCATGTGTACAAGAAATGGTTAAGAAAATAACACAAAAAGATCCGGATAAAGGAATAAACCCTGATGAGTGTGTTGCAATTGGTGCAGCTATTCAAGGTGGAGTTTTATCAGGAGATGTAAAAGATTTAGTATTATTAGACGTAACACCACTTTCACTTGGAATTGAAACTTATGGCGGAGTTGCAACAAAATTAATTGAAAGAAATACAACAATACCAACTAAAAAATCACAAATATTCTCAACAGCAGCAGACGGACAAACAAGCGTTGAAGTACACGTACTTCAAGGAGAAAGAGAAATGGCAGCTGATAATAAAACATTAGGAAGATTCCAACTTACAGGAATTGCACCAGCTCCACGTGGTATACCACAAATCGAAGTAACATTTGATATAGACGCAAATGGTATTGTTCACGTATCTGCAAAAGATATGGCAACAGGAAATAAA
>CANRBO010000018.1 GCA_947628885.1 uncultured Clostridia bacterium
CAATATTTTATCAATTTTTCTCTATCTCCAAATTCAATTGTTTGCACTATGTCAGTTCTTTGCTCGTTCCATTTAGGTTGAACACTATATCCTAAATCTTCCATTACTTTACTTGTTAAAATCGCTGTTTTCAAGCTACTGGCTACAACACTTGGTGCGAAAAACAATCCTTGTAAAATCTTCTTATTCATGCCAAGTGTTGGCCCTACTTCTCTTCCTTCTCCTGGAAGAGTTAATCTTTCTGCTACTAAATCTATCAAATCTTTTCTTCCAACTACATAGGCTCCGTTTGGTGCAATTCCACCGCCTAGATTTTTAATAAGCGAACCAACTAAAATATCTGCTCCGATATTGCTTGGTTCAATTTTGTTAGTAAATTCTCCATAGCAATTATCTATCATAATAATTACTTCTTTATTTACTTTTCTAATAGTTTTTATTACTTTTTCAATTTTATCAAGTGTTATACTTTTTCTTAAAGCATACCCTCTTGAACGTTGGATTTCAACTACCTTTACTTTATTAATTATTGTATCAACATAATCACTTTTTACAGTAGCTACACTATTTGCTTGCACATTATTATATTCTATATTAGTCTTACCATTATCGCTGTTTTGTATGTTAACCGTATTGCTTGCTTGCACATTATTATATTCTATATTAGTTTTACTATTATCGCTGTTTTGTATGTTGACCGCATTGTTTGCTTGCAATCTTTTTTCTATCTTTTCATAATCAAAATCGTCATTAACTAGATCAATTTGCTCATACTTTACTCCAAAAGATTTCAAAGAACTTGGATTTTCTCTAATTCCAATTACTTCATCAAGCGTGTCATAAGGTTTTCCTGAAATACTTAAAAGTATGTCGTTTGGTCTTAGTAATCCAAACAATGTAACATTTAAAGCGTGTGATGCTGATATAAATTGTCCCCTTACAAGACTATCTTCTACACCAAATATTTCACTATAAATTCTTTCAATAGCATCTCTGCCTATGTCATTATATCCATAACCTGTTGTTTCGTTAAAATGAACTTCTGAAACATTATTATTTTGAAATGCTTGCAATACTTTTTGTGTATTATATTCACATATTTCATTTACTTTTTGAAATTCATCTTTAACCTCATTTTCAGCTTTATTTATTAATTCTACTACTTCATTTTTTACAAACATATTTATCCCTTTCGTGCAAGAATTCAAACTAATCTTCTTAACCAAATTTAATTTTTCAAATAGTGCTTACTACAATTTTAATTTGCTGAATATATTGGTAGTCCTACATTTGAACTAATCTCATAATATTCTCCTAAAAATTTAACATTATTAAATGATAATTCATATACAGGCTCTTTTACTACAGTTCCGTCAATATTAAGAATTCCCCATTTTCCGTCTTTCTTGACTCCAACGAAGTTTCCATTTTGTTCTGTCACAAAATCATATTCACAGTTTACTACTATATTTCCTTGGCTATCAGCAAATCCCCATTTGTCATTTTGTTTTATTGCATATACATTATTATTTGGTACTAAATTTTTGTAAGTAGTTTCATTTCCTTCTAAAGTATAATATTTTACATCACTATCAGATAATATTTTAATATAATTATCTTCTTTAATTAATGTTGACATTTTCATACTATTTTGTATCTTGCCAGCACTATTTATTATTGATGTTTCATTATTTTCAATGACTGTTGCTTGAAGGCAGTTAGCTCCGTCTATCTTTTGAATTGTACTATATTCTATTGGAACTACGATTTGCCCATTTGCTCTAATTACACCTGTTTTTGTATTGTCAGTTACAATGAACATATCATCTTTAAAATATTCTAAGTAAGTGTAGCTATTTCCTAGCAACACACGGTTATTTCTATCAACTATATTGTAATTATTATCCTTATCTATCACAATGCTATAATCATTTGAAACCTGCTCTTTACTGCTATCTTCTGTTGTAATTGTTTGTCCATTTTTATTAAAAATAATTATGTCTTCTCCTTTGTAAGCATTTATATATTCCCCACCAATTAAGATTGTGTCATAATCTATTGGTATTATATTTTTTCCAGTCAAGTCAAATACACCAAAATTAGAATCTTTTTGAGCTATCAAAATGTTATTTGTCTTGTCATATCTAATTTCTCTATAATCATTTTCTAATACTGTTTTTGAATTCTTTATGAATCCGTATTTTCCATTTACAGATGTGATAAAATACAAATTCATTTTGTCGTCTATTTCAGTTATTCTATTTACTTCATTGTAAGTTGTATTTAAAATTATTTTTCCAGTTGTGGTTGCATAACCAAATCTGTACCCATCATCTGTCTTAATTCTTAATATAAATCCAGCATCTAAATATTTATTTTTTTCATCATAATATCCGTCAAATAATATGTCATCATACTCTTCATCTAATATTTGAACTCCCTTGATGTTGATGACTCCATATTGACCTTCTTTTTTTACTTTTAAATAACCTTCTTTATAATCAACTGTAGTTATTTCTTCATATATTGGTTCAGTAATTATATTTCCTTCAAAATCCATTATTCCATAATAATTGCCTTGTTTGTATTTCAATACACTTTTTTCATAAGGTACTAAACTCGTTATCGCTCTGAGTGAAATACTATCTACACTATTATAGTTTGTCCACTTTTGCTCATTGTTTTGATCAACTGCTTTCCAAATATCATTATCTTCATCAACTAAACACACAAATATATCTTTAGTTGGATTTGGAATCTTAATATTATCATATTGTGGTTCAATAACTATGGTTCCGTTTTTATCAATTACTCCAAATTTATTGTCTTTTTGTACTACATAAAATTGAACATCACTTTTTGTTATCGTTTCTAATTCAATATGGTACTTCTTATTTCTGTTTATAATTATTCCTGCTACAATTCCTGCAATGACTAGTATTACTAAGATAATTAGTATTAAATTTTTCTTACTTTTTTTTGGCATTTTGACTTTCTCCTTACATAATATTTTTTTCTCTGTAAATGCAGTCACTAATTCTTTCAATCATACACTTATTATAGTACGAAAATACCAAATATGTCAATGATTTATTTCACATCAACATATCTAGCACATTGTTTCGTTTGCCTTCATACCTACTTACATTAATCACATTATTTTGCACCAACATATCTCATTTTTGTACTCAAATCTTTTACATAAGTAAATAATTTTAGTGCTGGTTCATTATTTTCTTGCAAATAATTATTAATATCATCTTTGTCTATTATTTTATTAAAAATTACTTCATACTTTTTTACATCTTCATTTACTGTGTAGATTATCTCATCTCCAACCTTTAAATCTTTTAAGTTGGCAAAGTAATTATTATCTTTTCCAAAATTGTAAGCAATTAATGCAATATTGTTTTTAGAAATTGATGTTTGACTAAAATGCCCAATATAATCATCATTGGGTTCGTTTGAATCTAGCTGTTTTATTGGAGCATTTAAATTTAGACTTTTTATTTCTAAAGTCCATTTTTTTACTTCTAATACATTTATATCATTTTCCGCTACAAGTGAACTGGAATTATTTTTTTCATCAGTTCTCTCTTCAAGTGCATTTGAGTTATTTTTTTCATCAGCTTCCGCTACAAATGAATTTGAGTTGTTTTTTTCACCAGCTTCTCCTATAAGTGAGTTTGAGTTGTTTTTTTCACCAGTTTCTCCTATAAGTGAGTTTGAGTCAATTTTTGCGTTCATGTTTCCACTTTTTGTTCCCATAATTGGATAATTTAAAATCACAAATATTATTACAAATATCACTGAAGAAATGAGCAATGATATAATGTTTACATTTCTTTTATTAAAATTTATCATGTGAATATTTTACCATAATTTAACACAATTGTAAAGTCATTATTTCGATTTCTTTCTATGTTTATTGACCTTTTTTATTTAACTTTCCTTGTTTCTTGATTTGCTATATTTATTTAAAATCTTTTTCATTTATTAACTGTTCTTTTTGTTTATATCACAGTAAAATTCCACACCATTTTTATAATTCTTAATACCATATTCATTTTTATAATTATTCATTATAGCTTTTACAATTGCTAGACCAATTCCTGTTCCACCGTCATCTCTATTCCTTGAATCGTCGCCCTTATAAAATCTGTTCCATATCTTTTCTTTTACTGATTCGTCAATCTGATCTCCAGTATTATATACATAAAGTCTTATTTTATTTTTCTTTGTTTTTTCAGTTCTTATGACGATTTTCTTTTCGTTATCTTTTTTCTTGCAATTTTTTATTGCGTTTGTCAAATAATTATTTACCACTTGCTCAATATGCTCTTGTGAAGCGAATACCCTGACTTTCTTACTCGTATCAAAACTAACTTCTATATCATTTTCTTTTAATATTTTTGTTTGTCTTCTTAACTCTTCTTTTAGGAGTTCAATTAAATCAAATTCTGTATCTGTAAATATTTTTTCTTCTTGCTCTAATTTCATTAATTCTAGCAATTCTTTTACCATTTTATCCATTTTGTTTGACTCATCAATTATGACTTCTGCATAGAATTTCCTTGATTCATCATCACTATTTACATTTTCCAATAAACCCTCTGCATATCCTTGTATAAGGGCTATTGGGGTTTTTAATTCGTGTGATACATCAGAAATAAATTGCTTTCTCATTTGCTCAATTTTTGATTTTTCTTCAATATCTTTTTCTAGTTCGTTATTATTTTTTCTAAGTTGACCTATAGTTGCTTCCAACTTGTCAGACATGATATTTATATTTTTTCCTAAAGTGTTGATTTCGTCGTCTAGTTCAGTCTCCTGAAATCTTTCACTAAAATCCAGCTTTGACATTTTTTTCGTAATATTATTAAGCACAAATATTCTTTGAGTAAATTTTTTCGAAATAATTGATGCTATTATTCCTGAAAAAACAGCGATTATAAAACCAATAATCATCAATGTTTTGCTTGATATTTTAACATATTCTTTTATTGGTGAAATCGGTATTTTTATATATAATTTATAACCATTGTCAAGATTTGACGTCAAAAGCATAAATCTATCATTGTCATTACTATCTTTTATTACTGTGTTTTCATCAGAATATATCGTCCTTGACGTAATACTGTTTTGCATTTTGGCGACATTATTCAATATCTCTCTATTCGAGCAATATATTATTTCTTGATAACCATTGACTATAAGCAATTGCATATCATTTTTTATTTCTATTTGTCTAAGATCTGAGTTTATATTATACTGCAATATTCCGTTATAATAATTGTTGATTTCTCTGCTAATTTCTTTGGCTACTTTAGTTTTCGAATATGTAAAATATGATTCCAGCACAATATTATTAATCAAAATTATTATAAAAATTACTAGAATAGTTGATATAGATAGTATTCCAAATAGTCTAAATCTAATTGAATTTACTTTTTCTTTTATTTTCATTTTTACTATTATTCCTTGTATAATAGATTTAGGTTTTTAAAAGGTTACCCATAAACTTTTATATAACAATTATTTCATGATATAATTGTTATGTTAACACTGCGGACTCCTACTATTCCTAAGGCAAATCTAGTTGGAAAAGAATTAAATTTTGGATATGAATTTATTAGGCGTACTTTTGGTATGTTGATTAAATTTCAAATTTGTATCCAACACCTCTCATTGTTTTTATATATTTTCCTTTTTTGCCTAGCTTATGTCTAATCTTTTTTATATGACTGTCAATTGTTCGCGAATCCCCATAATAGTCGTAATTCCACACATTATTTAATATCTTGTCCCTTGAAAGGGCAACGTTTTCATTTTCTAATAAATATTTCAACAGCTCATATTCTCTCAAACTAAGATCCACATTTTTGCCGTCAACTGATACTGTTCTGCCCTTTGTATCTATCAAAATACCGTCATAATCTTTTACATCATTTTGCTTTGCTGTGGTTCTGCCCAATATGGCTTTTATTCTAGCAACTAATATTTTAGGGCTAAATGGCTTTGTTACATACTCATCTACACCTAGCTCAAACCCAAATAATTCATCTTGCTCTTCGCCCCTAGCAGTAAGCATTATAACCGGAACCTTTGAATCTTGCCTTATTTGTCTTAATACAGACCAACCGTCTAATTTTGGCATCATTACATCTAGCAAAATCAAGTTAATCTTTGCTTTATTTTCTTCATACACTTTAATTGCTTCTTCTCCGTCTTTTGCTTCTAATATTCTATAACCTTCTTTTGCCAAAAAGTCTCTTATTAATTTTCTAATTCTTGATTCATCATCAACTATTAATACCGTAACTTCTTCCATTAATATTTTCCTTTCATTTTCTACAATAATTTTATCACATTTTATCATATAATTGTGTATTTTATGTGAAATCTTTAATAATTTTTGTAGGTTTTGCTCTTTTTCTCGGTGATTCAATTTTTGTATTGTCTGTATTTTTTTCGTCTGCGTTGTTTGTTTCGCCTTTTATATACACATTTTGGCTTGGATAAGCAAGCTTTACTCCCTGAGTATCTAGGATATTTAACAAAGTCAGATTTACTTTATTGCAAAATTCCTTATACTTTACATAATCAGTCACTGTCGTTTCTACATAAATTTCAATATTAAGAGCTTCATGCTCCACTTCAATAAAATTAACTCTAATCGAATTTGTTATAATATCTTCGTTATATTTTAAAATAAATTTGATTCTATTAATTAATTTCTCCATGGTTGATTCTTCTGTCTCTAGTGCCAAACGCAAATTCGCGTTGAACACTCTTTTACTAATCATGCCCCAATTCACAACATTTGAACTAGTCACCAAATCATTTGGTACAGTTACTATTGTGTCATCAATTGTTCTGATTTTTGTGCTTTTTATCGTTATGTCTTCAACCGTTCCCGAAACATTATCTATATCAATCCAATCTCCGATTTTAAATGGCTTATCTGTAAGTATTGCCAATCCTGATATGATTTGTTTTATAAAATCTTGTGTTGCAAGAGCTACAACTGCACCAGTAAGCCCTATTCCAGTAGCCAAACCTCCAATATCATATCCAAAAATTTTTAAAGTTACATATAATGCAATTATATACAAAATAATTCTTATCGCTTTGCTTGCAACTGATGTAAATAAAGCATTGTTTCTATTTTTTTGATTTTTTCTATTAAAAATCTCTCTTGCTTCAACGACTCCTGCAACAATTCTTGCTAATGTCCATGTAGCAACCACTTCAAAGCATTTGTAGCAAAATTCATCTTGGCTCTCATTTAAATTCAATATTTTGCTTGCAATATAAAAACCTAAAAATCCAAAAAAAGTTTTCAGTGCACCATATACACTCAAATTTTTTATTTCTTCTTTTTCGTAATTTCTATAAAATATTTTTAAAATTCCATAACAAATAAATGGTCCAATCAATAAAAAAACTATTGCTGTAACTATTGCTATAATTATATTTACAATTTGTGATATTTCTATGTTTCTGATTAATTCAATGAGTTCTTGAATTTTGTCCATAAAATTACCATATCCTTCCCATTGTCTTTATTTAATTATATGCATAAAATAGCCTATTTATCCGTTAAAACTCCAGTTTACAAGTTTTAACATTTATATTTTTTACAATTATACTATATTTTTTATAAATTTTAACAACATTTATAAATTTATGTGTTATAATGTTATTAAGTATTTTTTTATACAAAGGCTTTCAATCTTTATTGTTTTACTTGTCTATGCTTACTAAAAGTACTTGAAAGCATTGATAATAATTAATTAGTAATGTTACATTATAGGTTTATAGGTAACCTTTAAAAAACCTAAATACATTAACAAGGATTAATTCACAGATGAAAAGAAATAATAATACAATGATGCAATATTTTGAGTGGTACTTGCCTAATACCTGCAATTTATGGCAAAATCTTATTAAAATGGCTCCACAATTAAAGAAAATGGGAATAAATATGTTGTGGCTTCCTCCTGCATGTAAAGGTGCAGCTGGGATTAACGACACAGGTTATGGTGTATATGACCTTTATGACTTGGGAGAATTTAATCAAAAAGGATCTGTCAGAACTAAATACGGAACCAAAGATGAATATATTGCAGCAATACGAGCATTGCAATTAGAAGATATTCAAGTTCTTGCTGATATTGTACTAAATCATAGGATGGGTGCAGACGAAATGCAAGATATTATTGCATACAAAATAAATCCTTCCAATAGAAATGAAGTTTTAGGCGATTATAGAACTATCTCAGCTTGGACAAAATACAATTTTGAAGGCAGAAATAATGTGTATTCTGATTTCAAGCTTGACTGGTCACATTTCACATCAATTGACTATGATAATATTGCCAAAGAAAATGGAATATTCAGATTTTACGGAAAACATTTTAGCGATGAAGTAGATAAAGAACTCGGCAATTACGATTACCTTATGGGTTGTGATGTTGATTTCAATAATCTTGACACAGTTGATGATTTAAACTCTTGGGGCAAGTGGTTTTTGACTCAAACTAATGTTGACGGTTTTAGACTAGATGCTGTAAAACATATCCGTTCATCTTTTTATAAAAAATGGCTTGCCGAGTTGAAAACAACTTTTAATAAGGATTTATATACAGTTGGCGAATATTTTAGCGTAAATATCGATAGCCTTTTAAATTATTTAGATTACAACGAACAAGTTGACTCATTGTTTGATGTCCCTTTGCATGACCACTTTAAACAAGCTTCAGAAAGTAACGGTCAATATGATATGAGCAAAATATTTGAAGACACACTTGTTGACAGAAGACCTTCGAAAGCTGTTACATTTATTGATAACCATGATACAGAACCCGGTCAATCATTGGAATCATGGGTAAAAGACTGGTTCAGGCCACTCGCATATAGCATGATAATGCTTAGAGAAAAAGGAATTCCTTGTATTTTCTATGGCGATTATTATGGTATCCCTGCCAAAAATATACCTGATATGAAGGATTTCTTAGACACATTGCTAGCTGTAAGAAAGAACATGGCTTATGGAGAGCAACGAGATTATTTGGATCACCACAATATCATTGGCTGGACACGAGAAGGCGATTATTATCATCAAGACTCCGGTTTGGCAGTTATACTAAGTGACGGCGAAGGTGGTAGCAAGCAAATGAACGTCGGCAAAAACCTTGCTAATTGTTGCCTTTACGACTGTACTGGAAATGTCAGAGAGCCTGTATATGTTGATAAAGACGGAAATGGAATATTCTATGTAAATGGTGGTAGCGTTTCTGTATGGATTAAGAAAGATAATATGTATAATTTGTAAATTGTTTATTTTGCTATTTTTAAAGATTTTATTAATACATTACCTTTGATAATTGGTTTGTATAAATTAAAGTTCTATTAATTTTTTATAATTAATGGAACTTTTTATAATTATTTTGTGATTTTACTTTTATTTTATTATTTTAAGATTTTAGCTTTATTATTTTCATATACTATTTTGCAGTTTTTGCTTTATTATTTTTATATATTATTTTGCAGTTTTTGCTTTATTATTTTTATATACTATTTTGCAATTTTTGCTTTATTATTTTTATATACTATTTTGCAGTTTTTACTTTATTATTTTTATATACTATTTTCGATTTTTATTAATGTTTTTACTGTACAATTTCAATATTTTTCAAGTGATGAATATAATACTTTTCCTTCTTGTATACTTCGATCACATCAAATCTAATCAGCTCATTATCAAGTTTATTCTTGTACACAAAATACTTAGTTGCATCAAAAATATGCTTTTTCTTTTCACTATGCACTGCTTCAGCTGGAACTCCATAATTCAGATTTGACCTTGTTTTTACCTCTATAAAAACAAACTCATTTTTATCTTTTGCAATTATGTCAATCTCACCCTGCCTGCATTTAAAATTTTTCATAATTAGCCTGTATCCATTTTCTATCAAATACTCACAAGCAATATTTTCGCCTGATTGTCCTAAAATATGCCTTTCATACATATTTTCACCTGCCTTTTAAGCTTTAATTACATATTTGTCTCCCGGCAAGCTCTGAATAAAATTGTCCACTTCCAACATAAACAATATTTCATTTACTTCTTGTACCGACAGACCAACTATCCTTGATATCTCATCCGCACTTTTCGGGATCGTACCAATCATTTCATATACTGCCTTATATTTTCCTTCTAGCTCGATTTTTCTTTCAGACTCATCAATTCCTAGAAACATTAAAATATCTTGCACAGAAAGAATTAAATTTGCCCCTTCCTGTATAAGCTTGTTATTGCCATAGCTACTTTTCTTATCAATATCTCCCGGTATACAACCAACTTCTTTGCCCTGCCTCATACCTGTTCTTGCAGTTATTGTACTGCCACTCCTGTATCTAGCTTCAATAACTAAAACGAAATCAGCCAAACCACTTATAATTCTATTTCTTTTAGGAAATCTACTCATCAAAACTTCTTCATCAGGTTCATATTCACTTAAAATCATACCACCACTATCAATTATATTTTTAGCTAATTGTATGTTTTCAGTTGGATAAATGTTGTTAATTCCACACGCTAATACAGCTATCGTTTTGCCTTCTTCATTACAAGAATTGTAATGAGCAATTGAATCCACTCCCCTAGCCAATCCACTAATAATACACACACCTTTTTTAGAAAGAGCCTTTGCAAATCTCTCAGCTTGCTTTTTTCCATAATCACTACAATTTCTTGAACCAACAATTGCAACTATTGGCTTGTCCAAAAGCTCTGTATTTCCTTGCACATAAAGCTTTTTCGGTGGATTACTTATGTCTAATAATTTTCTAGGATATTCCTTACTTTTTATATCTATTTCTTTTATGTTGTTTACTTTTTTAATAATATGTATCTCCTTTTTTAGTTATCTTTTCTTATTTAATTTATATCAATTTTTTTTGTTACAAAATTATGTAACTTTTTTCATTAATTTTTTTTGCAAAATCATGTAATTTTTTTCCACATTAAGTTTTTTTGCAAAATCATGTAATTTTTTTCACATTAATTTTTTTGCAACATTATGTAATTTTTATGTTGATTTTTCTACTTGCTTTTCCTTGTTATTATTACATTTAAACTGTTTCTATATCTATATATTTTTTGTCTAAGTTTCTGTATTGGATTGCTTCAGCAATATGATTCTTTTTTATTTGCTCTTCATTTTCCAAATCAGCTATCGTTCTAGCTATTTTTAAAATTTTGTTATAGGCTCTAGCACTCAATTTGAATTTTTGAAAAGCTATCTGCAATAAATTTCTTCATCTAATATGCAATATTTCTCGCATTGCTTAGCTTCTAATTCAGAATTGTATAAAATCTTTTCATTTTTATATCTGTTAGCTTGTATATCTATTGCTTTTTCAACTCTTGTTCTAATTTGCTCAGATGTTTCAGGCACGTCATTTTTCAATTTATCAAAACCCACTCTTTGAACTTCCACTTGAATATCAATTCTATCTAAAAGTGGACCACTTATCTTATTTAAATATTTCTTTATGTCAGTTGGTTTGCAAGTACATTTTTTGTACTCAGAACCATAATAACCGCATGGACACGGATTCATAGCTGCCACTAACATAAAATTACAAGGATATGTAAGCGACTGATTTAGCCTGTTAATTGTAACATTTTTGCTCTCCAAAGGTTCACGCAAAAGCTCTAACGTCTTCTTGTCAAATTCAGCTATCTCATCTAAAAATAAAGTACCATTATGAGCCAAACTAATCTCTCCCGGTTTCGGATTTGAACCACCACCTACTAAAGCCTGCGGAGTAATCGTATAATGCGGACTTCTAAAAGGTCTTGTAAAAATTATTTTCTCTCGACTTAGCTTGCCTACAATGCTATTGATTTTTGTTGTCTCAATAGCTTCATCAAAATTCAAGTTAGGCATTATCGTATTTAATCTCTGAGCAAGCATAGTTTTCCCACATCCGCGGACTTCCTATCATCAAAATATTATGTCGACCTGCAGCAGCAATTTCTAAAGCTCTTTTAACTTTCTCCTGACCTTTAACTTCTGCAAAATCTATGCTATAAGTGTGTTTTTGCGTGTTTAATTCTTGCCAAGTTACTTTTTCTTCCTTAAGACTATTTTTGCCATTTAGATAGCCAATAACTTCAGCTAGATTATTTGCGCCCAAAACTCTTATTCCTTCTACAATCGAAGCTTCTTCTAAATTATTTTTTGGGATAATTATCTCTTTAATCCCCAATTTCTTAGCTTCAACGCAAATCGGCAATATACCATTTACACTATTTAAATCTCCATTTAAAGATAATTCTCCAACAAAAGCTCTGCTTTTGCTTCCTTTAGATTTAATTTCTTCCATGCTATATAATAAGCCAATTGCAATAGGCAAATCCAAGAGTGAACCTTGCTTTCTAACATCTGCAGGTGCTAAATTTACAACAATTTTTCTGCTAAAAATCTCAAATCCTGTGTTTTTAACAGCAGCCTTTACCCTTTCCTTTGATTCTTTTATGCTCAAATCAGGTAACCCCACTATATCCCAGCTTGGCAAACCTGCTGACACATCAACTTGTACATCAATTATGTATCCTTCTAATCCCTTCAATGACATGCTTTTAACAATAGAAAGCAAAATATCTCCTTTCCTAGACACTTTATAAAAATAAGATGTCTGTAACTTGTATTTTTATTTTTGATGCTCATTTAGAAATTTATCTTATTTGCATCTTTTATGTCTGATATTATATTCCATTTTCTACCATTTGTCAACAGGTTTCAAAAAAAAAATGCTAAAATTTGTCACTTTTTAATTTTAGCACTATTTTTTGCAACATTAAAGAGCTTTTTAAGCCTTTAATTTAACAATTACGCATTTTGTCTAACTAATTCTTGCTTGATTTTATTTAGTTCATTATCACTTATTTCTGTACAGTCCATTATTATGTCATCTTTTACTTTTTTTATAATCAGGTTTCTTATTATTGCCAATTTTTTTGCCTCGCCAACAGCTATACCTTGAGCTCTACCTTCTTTTCTTAATCTTCTTGCTTCTCTTTGTAACATCTCATCTACTTGCATTTTTGCCACCTCCTTCTTATTTTTTATAATCTTTTTTACTTCTGATTGAGGCATTTTTAAGTTTTGTGCTATTAGCACTACCATGTACAAATTGATTCTTTCCTTCATATATTTTGACATATCTTGCTTCATTATCTTTTTTGCTAATTCTTTTGCTTCATCTATATTCTGCAGTCTTTCTATTAGTAGTACTTTTGATAACATGCTATTTTCTTCCAATAGTTTTTCTTCGTCTACTTCTTTTGCATCTACTAATTCATAATTCGACAATTCTTGTGTTTTCCATTTCTTTAAGTTCATCTTTGTTTTTTTACTTTTTATTTTATTATTTTTATGGTTCCATTTTTCTTTTCCTGTAAATAATACTATTCCTATCACTGTTGGTTCTATGTAACTGTTGCTTTCTATTTTTTCTTCATTATCTTCACTTAATACTTTTTCCAATATGTCTGCCTTATAGTTCAACATCCTTTTATTCATGTTTGTGTCCTTCTTCGTTTGATGTTCTATTACTACATACATATTTGCGTTTATTACTTTATATACTACATCTGATATTTTATTTTC
>CANRBO010000019.1 GCA_947628885.1 uncultured Clostridia bacterium
TACACATTGCATGTTTCATTGATTCATTTGCATCAACATGTCCTGAAGCAGACAAATCATAAAAGCCATCACAATATCCTGTATTTTTTCTTTTTTGAAATAAAATTTCTTCATTATTTTCTTTTTCTCTTGTTAATAATAACATTACTGCCGAACAACATTTAAATCTTTCGCTCATTATTAATCCTCCTATTATTTCTACATTAATTTATTTTATATCTTTTATATCTTTTATCTCCCCACCAATTTAGAATTAAATCTATTAAAAATATAATTTTTTTGCTTTCAAATACATTTTTCCCATATATCCATATTTTAATATTTATCAATTCCTGTACCATTTTTTAAGTATATTTTTATTTGTCTTATAATGTAAGGTATGTTATGTTACTTTAACAAAGACTTCGCGTGGTGCTCCACATAATGGGCATTTAAAATCAAGAGGTAATTCATCTCCTTCATATACATATCCACATATAGTACATTTCCAACGATTGTTTTTTATTTCTGTTTCAATATCAGGAAAATAAGTTGGTGCTTTTTTAGGACTCTTTCCTTTTAAAACTTCATGATAGAATTTATAGCTCATTGCTACTTTTTCCATAGTTTTTTCTGATGAAATTATTTTACCTAAAAAAATTGTGTGTGTTTCTGTTTCTAAACTTCCTATTACTTCACATGTTATATAACCATTACTATCTTTTATTATAGGAAGATTATCAACTTCTTCATGATCAAAATTTTTAAATTTATCATTATCACGGCTACTAGAGAATCCGAAAACACCTATTATTTCACTATCGCTTTCCTCATTTAAAATTGATATTGAAAACTTATTAATTTTTTTAATACATTCATTTGTAAAGTTTTCATGATTAATACTTATTGCTATTGTGGCTGGATCAGATGTTATCTGCATAACACTATTTGCTATACAGCCAACATTTCTTTCTTCATCTTTGCAACCAATTACATAAACTCCATAGTTTAAATCTCGTAATATTAAATTATTCATAATTCCTCCTATCTACATTTTACTTAACAATTGACACTTTTAATATTTTGTATTTCAAATCTGTACTTTTGCTTCACATTTGGATATTTCTCATGATCAACTTCTGATGCAAACATATCATAAGGTCTTATGTATAATTGTGTATCTCCATATAATGCTCTATATACTACATATTTTTCTCTCGTTTCGCTGTGCGTTGCTATATCTTCTACTAAATATAAATCTCCCTTAAAATGTTTATAAATTGATTTGATTTTTATTTCGTTCATAATTTATATCTCCTTATTTTAAATTTACTTTTTATTTATGTGGCAATTCATTTTTATAAATAATTAATCTTATAATATTAAATTATAATTCAACATTAATCTAAATATTTAAATACTTGCTCAGGATATATTTTTAATTCTTTATTTTTAAATTTATTTATATCTATCCACATTACTTAGTTCTACATAATATTTTAAAAATTTCATCATTTGAATTTAGAAATTCATATACTTCCTTTGGAGTCATATTTTCTCATCCCCTTTATCTATGTTCATTATTATATAATTACATTTCTAAAAAGTAAACCACTTTATAAAAAATTATCGACCTATTGCAAATTTCCAATAGGTCGTAATTTTTATTCCAAAATATATTTTTCTTGTTTTTCATAATTAGTGTGTAAATATTTATGAGCTTTTTCACTTCCTGGAGTCTTAAAGAAATCTTTATAAATTTTAATTAGAGTAGGATTTTGATGTGATTTACGTATTGTTGATTTTTTATCAATTGTGTACAAAGTATTTGCTCTTAATTTTCTTACATCAACTGCACTTCTTGTTTTTGAAGATTTTATTGGCTGACCACCGCCCATTATGCATCCGCCTGGGCAAGCCATTATTTCAATAAAGTCATATTTGCTCTTTCCGTTTCTTACATCATCCATTATTTTTCTTGCATTTTTTAAACCTGATGCAACTGCAATTTTTAATTCTTTTCCTGCTACTGTAATTGTAGCTTCTTTTATGCCTTTTTCTCCTCTAATTTGTTTATATTCAATTTCTTGTAAATCTTTTCCTTCTAAAACATCTGCTGCTGTTCTTAATGCTGCTTCCATAACTCCACCAGTTGTTCCAAAGATTGCTCCTGCTCCTGTAGCTTCGCCCATTGGGTCGTCAAATTGAGTTTCTTCCAATGAGTTGAAATCTAAGTTCATTTGTTTTATCATCCTTGCAAATTCTCTTGTAGTAATTACGCAGTCTACATCTCTAATTCCGTCTGCTTCCATTTCATCTCTAGTTGCTTCATATTTCTTTGCAATACATGGCATTATTGAGACAACATATATTTTGCTTGGATCTATATTGAATTTTTTTGCATAATAAGATTTAATTATTGCTCCAAACATTTGATGTGGAGATTTGCAACTTGATAAATGTCCTAATTGATCAGAGAAATTCTTTTCTGCAAATCTAACCCATGCAGGACAACATGATGTAATCATTGGCAATGTTCCATTATTTTTTACTCTATCTATAAATTCATTTGCTTCTTCCATAATAGTGAAGTCAGCTCCAGTATTTGTGTCAAATACTTTGTCAAATCCTAGTCTTCTTAATGCTGTTACCATTTTGCCTTCTGCATTTTCTCCTATTGGTACATCAAATTCTTCACTTAATCCTGCTCTTACTGCTGGAGCTGTTTGAGCAACTGTAATTATTTCCGGATCATTTATTTTTTCCCACACTTTATCTATATCAACTTTTTCATGTAATGCTCCTGTTGGGCACGATTCAATACATTGTCCGCAAAATACGCAGTTCGAGTCATTTAGTGATATATTATCTACAGTCGAAATACATGATTCGAAACCTCTTCCACTGCAGTCTATTGCTCCTATATCTTGAACTTTTTTACATGTACTTACGCATCTTCTACATAAAATACATTTATTAAAATCTCTTACTATTGATGGAGATTTATCATCAACTTTTGGTTTTACTTTTTCTCCGTCATATTTAATTTCATCAACATTGTATTGAATAGCTAAATTCTGAAGTTCACAATTTCCTGACCTGATGCATGTTAAACAATTTCTATCATGATTAGATAATGTTAAATCCAAAACCATTTTTCTAGCTTGTATAACTTGTGGTGTGTGAGTTTTTACAACCATACCTTCTTCTACTTTTTGGATACATGATGTTGCCAAACCTTTTCTACCTTCAACTTCGACAACGCACATCCTACAATCTCCATTTTCATTTATGTCTTTTAGAAAACATAATGTTGGAATATCAATATTTGCTTTTCTTGCTGCTTCTAAAATAGTTGTTCCTTCTTGAACTTCTACATTAATATCATCAATTTTTAAATTAACTAACTTTTTTTCCATAAGAACCCTCCTATCCTATCGCCTTAAATGGACATTTTTGCATACAAGACCTACATTTAATACATTTATCTTGGTCAATTTTGTGGACTTTTCCAATCTCGCCACTAATTGCAGAAACTGGACAAACCTTTTTGCATAAATCGCATCCCTTACATTTTTCTTCATCAATTACTATTTTTGCAAGTTCTTTGCACTCTTTCGCTCTACAATTCTTATCTATAACGTGCTCTTTGTATTCGTCCGCAAAATATTTCATTGTGCTTAATATTGGATTTGGAGCAGTTTGACCTAATCCGCAAACAGATGCCTGTTTGATTCCTTTTGCTAGTGTATCAAGATTTACTAAATCGCTTTCTTCTCCTTTTCCACTGCATATCTTTTGAAGGATTTCTAACATCCTTTTTGTTCCAATTCTACAAGGTGTACATTTTCCACAAGACTCGCTAACAGTAAATTCCAAATAGAACTTAGCAATATTAACCATACATTTGCTGTCGTCCATTACGATAAGTCCACCTGAACCCATCATCGAATCTATTTTTGATAGTGATTCATAATCTATTGGTGTATCCAAATGTTCTTCAGGTATACAACCACCTGAAGGTCCACCTGTTTGAGCTGCTTTGAATTTTCTGCCATTTGGTATTCCGCCACCTATGTCAAATACTATCTCTCTTAGTGTAGTTCCCATTGGTACTTCAACTAGACCAACATTATTTACGTCTCCACCCAAGGCAAAAACTTTAGTTCCTTTTGAAGTTTCTGTTCCAATTGATGAATACCATTTTGCTCCATTTAAAATTATTCTAGTTATGTTTGCATAAGTTTCAACATTATTAATAAGAGTTGGACAACCCCACAATCCGCTATGAGCTGGATATGGCGCAGTTTCTTCACCACATACGAAAGCTCCTGCCCCAAGTCTTATCTCAATATCAAAATTAAATTTAGTACTAAAAATATTTTTGCCAAGCAATCCATACTTTCTTGCTTGCTCAATCGCAACTTGTAATCTATGTACTGCAATTGGATATTCTGCTCTAACATATATAAATCCTTTATCAGCTCCAATTGCATATCCTGCAATTGTCATTGCTTCTAATACTGAGTGTGGATCTCCTTCTAATATACTTCTATCCATAAAAGCTCCTGGATCTCCTTCATCAGCATTACATACAACATATTTTTGTTTAGCTTCTTCTATTTTTACAAAACTCCATTTTTTCCCTGTTGGGAATCCTGCTCCACCACGACCTCTAAGTCCTGAATCTGATACTTCTTTTATAACTTCATCTTGTGACATGGTAGTTAATACTTTTTCCAATGCTTTGTATCCGTCAAAAGCAAGATATTCATCTATATCTTCAGGATTAATTACACCGCAATTTTTAAGTGCAATTCTTTTTTGTTTTTTATAAAAATCTAAATCATCTAATCTGTCAACCATGTTGCCAGTTACATTTTTACATAATAATCTTTCTACTCTTTTTCCATTAATAATATGGCTTTCAATTATTTCTTCACAATCTTCCGGAGTAACCATTTGGTAAAATGTATCTTCCGGTCTAATAATTACAATTGGGCCTTTTGAGCAAATACCAAAGCAACCAGTCATAATAACTCTAACATTATCTAGTTTTTTCTTTTTAATAATCTTGTTGAAATTTGCTAATATTTCAGGCGATTTTGAAGATGTGCAACCAGTACCATGACATACTAATATGTGCTTTTCTCTAGTGTCTGCATTAGTATTAACCCTTAAATCAAGCTCTTTTCTTTTAGTCTCAGCAATTTTATGTAGTTCGTCTATACTTTTCATTAAAACTCCTATTCCGCCAGCATATTCAAATATAACCATTTGAAATGTAGCTATTTTAATTTTTATAGAAAATTTAATCTTTTTTCATAAACTCGTCTATTACTTCATCTAATTTCTTAACAGTAGCTTTTCCATAAACTTCGTTATTAATTGTAAATACAGGTGCTAATCCGCATGCACCAACGCATCTAGTAGAATCAAGTGAAAATTTTCCGTCCTTACTAGTTTCTCCCTCTTCAATTCCAAGTTTTTGTTTAGCTCTTTCTAGTAACTCCTTTGAACCTTTAACAAAGCAAGCTGTACCCAAGCAAATTGATACATTGTACTTGCCTTTTGGTTTTGTAGTAAATCTTGAGTAAAATGTTACTACTCCGTAAATTTCAGCTACAGGAATTCCAAGGTATTCTGATATTTCCAATTGTGCTACTTTAGGAATATATCCAAATTTAGTTTGTACTTCTTCAAGAATTACGATTAAATTATCCTTAGTCCTCTTAAATTTAGAAAGCAACTCTTTGGTTTCTTCTCTTACTTTCTTATCCATGCAATTTTCCATTTATGCTTACCAATCCTTTCTTGCCTTCGCCATACTTAATCTGCGAAAGGCACAAATTTTTCAAATTTATTCTCCCTTCTGCCCCGATTATATCAAACTAAATTAATTAATACAATTATTTTGTCGAAAAATATCAATATAATTTTTCCATACAAATTTATTTTATAAAGTGGTGTTTGCTTCTTACTTGACAGTATAAATTTTTCCGCCACCTACAACAATATCATCAATGTACATAACAAGTGATTGCCCAGGAGTTATCCTTGCTTGTGGCTCATCAAATATTATCTTTATATGATTTTTATTTAATTGTATTGCCTTCGCATCAGCTTCTTTTGAAGAATATCTTGTTTTTACTTTTACATTAATGCTATCCTCTAATTTATCAAATAAAAGCAAATTAATATCACTAATTATTACTTCATTTTTATATAATTCTTTTTCAGTACCAACAATAACTTCATTTTTATTTTTGTCAAATCCAATAACGAAAAGTGGCTCCTTGTAAGATATTCCAAGCCCTTTTCTTTGACCAATTGTATAATTATAAAGACCTGTATGTTTACCTAAAACTTCGCCATTTGAATCTACAATATTTCCTTCAAAAGGCTTTATTGAAGAATTTTCTTCCAAGAATTTTTTATAATTTCCGTCAGGTATAAAACATATATCTTCGCTATCAGGCTTGCTTGCCACAGATAAATCATGTTCTTTAGCAATTTGCCTTATTTCATCCTTGCTCTCAAAATCAGCCAACGGAAAAATCACTTTTTCAAGCATTTCCTTTGGAATATTCCATAAAACATAACTTTGATCTTTTTTAATTGATTTAGATTTCCTTAAAATCCATTTTTTGTATTCTTCACTATACTCTGTTTTTGCATAATGACCTGTTGCAATGTACTCACACCCCAAGTCTTTCGCCTTTTCATACATTAATCCAAATTTAAGATATCTGTTACACTCAATACATGGATTCGGAGTTCTGCAATTTGCATAACAATCCATAAAATCATCTATAACATATTTCTTAAATTCTTCTTTTCCTTCCAAAATATAATGATTAATTCCTAATTTATTGCATAAATTTTTCACATCAATATATGAGCAACAACTTCCATTTGGAAATAGATTTAGTGTTGCTCCTATTACTTCATAACCTGCTTCTTTCAAAAGAATTGCAGAGACCGTACTATCTACTCCTCCGCTCATCCCTAGTAAAACTTTTTTCATTTTACCATTATTCCCTTCTTGTAAATTATATGTATTTATTTTTCTTGTACAACTATTCTATAACAATTTTTCTTCTATAATTATACGTTTCTTCTCGCACACTCAATACATCTTTGATTATTTATATCATATCCACAATCTAAGCTTGAAAGGCCCAATTCTTTGTGAGTATATCTTGCAAGTTTATTTAATGTATCATCACTTAAAACTGTTTTAATAGCTTTGGCTTCATTTTCGGCATTTTCATCAGTCGAACCTAAAATTTCAATTAAAAATAATTTAACAATATCATTAGCTTCCACAATTTTTCGAGCTAAGCTCTCGCCTTCCTTAGTAAGCTCAATTTGCCCATAAGGTTCATAATTGATTAACTTTTCTTGTTTCAAACTATTGATTGCATTATTCACACTAGCCTTAGTTTTGCCAAGTTTATTAGCTATTTCTGTAACTCTAATTTCATTTTTTGTATTTTTCAATATATATATCGTTTTTAAATATTCTTCTTGACTATTTGTCAAATCCATTTTCTTTCTCCTTTTTGATTTGTTAGCTATATCTAACATTATATATGCTTATTAATTCTTTGTCAAATAATTTACAAAAAATACTAGACATTTTCTCATAAATATATTATTATATTTATATGAACATAAGAATAAATTAAGGAGGCTCATAACAAATGTTAAATATGAAAAAAATTGTAATAATATCAATATTACTTATTTTAGTTTTTGCTGTATTAGGCTTTAATGCAAATGCATTTGCTTCTAACATTAATATGAATTTAGCAAGCGAATCCAATGTAACTGATGAAGGTAATCCAGGGAATAATATTAGAAATTCTACTAACTCTACTAATTCTGATATATTGGATACTAATACAGTTACTAATATTGAAAACATAAATAGTATAGACGAATATAATGAACCAACGTCTAGTTTCGGATTACCTGAGATTTTAAATATTTTATTACTTGCTGTTGGTTTAGTTATAATTTTACTTGCTGTTGCAATTTTAATTAGATTAGGAAAATAAGTATTAATTTACTAGTTACGTAAAAAAATAAAACTCAAGTTGTTAAACATTTTATCTAACAATTTGAGTTCATTTTAATTTCTATAATTTTATTTTTCTTATTTATTCTGTCATTATTTTTTGTTTTTTTGTCCAAATTCTATTTTAACACTATCGTATTATTATTCAATGCATTGTATGTTTTTAATTATACTACCTACTTATTATTTTCCTTCAAATATCTATTAATTTTCTTATCTGCTTCTTTTTTCTTCAAATCTTCTCTTTTATCAAAAAGCTTCTTACCCTTGCCAACTCCTAATTCGAGCTTAACAAAATTACCTTTAAAATATAATTGTATTGGCACTAATGTATATCCTTTTTGTGTAACCATACCAACTAATTTATTTATTTCTCTTCTATTCAATAATAATTTTTTTGGTCTTAATGGATCTTTATTATATATATTTCCATGGTCATAAGGGCTTATGTGCATTGAATATACATATACTTCCCCATTTTTTTCAATGGCTGCATAGCTGTCTTTCAAATTTACTTTTCCAGCTCTAATTGATTTTATTTCCGTGCCATACAAAACTATACCTGCTTCAATCTTTTCAAGTATTTCATAGTTATGGTATGCAGTTGGATTCTTAGCTATTAATGTACTTTTTTCCATTTGTCACCTTTCTTGCCATTATTATCATTTAAAAATAATTTATTTTTTTCTTCTTTTTATGAAATCACCAATTTGATTCCATTTTAGAATAATTGCTTCTATTATTATAACTGATAAAATTGTTAATGTAAATAGCCACACTGGCATTGTTATAGTTTTTACGCCTACACTCATATTAGCATCTACGTCATTTGTGTCTGCCACAGATATTGGCGATTCTTTTCTCATTACTTTTAATTTATATGTTAAATCCTTTTCGTCGTTGGTTAATTTTAATAATATTTCATTTTCTCCAACTTGTAATTTATCAGGTTTTTCAATTTTCAAATAATCTGAATATGGACCTGCATCAGTTACCAATTTCAAATCGACTATTTCATTTTCAACTTCTAAATTATATTCAAATACATCTACATTAAATGTTGGACTAAAGCTTATATCCTGCTCTTCCCCGTTTTTCTTGATTCCCTTGACTGTTAATCCGTAAATTCCAAATTCAGGTGTTGCTTCTTCAGGAATAATTGTTTCTTCAGGTAAATCAGTCGTTTTTTTATTATTATTTGTTTGAGTTTTTGTATTTGTTTTTGGTTGTGTATTGGTGTTAGTTTTTGGAGTAGATGATGTTCCGGTATTGGTACTGCCTTGGTTGCTGGTTTCAGGTTGAGTCACTTCAACAGGCTTTTCAGTAATTGTAATACTTCTACTTGATGCAGAAGTTATGAAATCCGCATTTACATCTGAAGTTGTTACACTAGTGCTTGATACTGGTGCAACAGTAACTTTTCCTGTTCCAGTTGCATTTGCTTTACCGCTTAATGATAGCTGTCCGTCGACCCACACATTTCCACTAGGCGATACACTTATATTACTAGTACAACTAATATTTACATATCCATTAATTCCGGAAATTGTCACAGAAAATGAATCCCCTACATAAGCAGAAGTTTTGCTTATGCTCATCCCAATAGCTGCTGCATGTACTTTTGTTCCGTATAATAGGCTCAAAATAACTGCTAAAATTACAACAATATGTACTTTATTTTTCATTTTACTATCCTTCCTTTATTACCTTTTTTCAATTTTTTTCAAATTCATAATATCATTTTTTATAAATGTGTAATCTCTCGTTGTTATTACATTGTCGTTATCAACATCAGCAGTTGATTTCATTATTTCAGAACTTATTTTTTTAAGATTCATAATGTCATTTTTTATAAATGTATAATCTCTTGCTGTTATTATTCCGTCTCCGTCTACATCTCCATACAATTTCGTGATATAGGTTTGCACAACATTTTTGTCGCTATCTAAAATCTCTATTTTTGCACTTGTGCCGACATAAATATTATCCTTAGATAAATATGTTATGTTAATTTCAAAATCTTTTGGAATATTAAAATGTTTTATAAAATTCTCTTTATTAGTTTCCCTGTCAAAATTGCTTATTACTCCATTTTCTTCTTTGTAATCAATAATTTCTATTTTTTGCTCTTCAGATAATTTAGTTACATTTATTGTTATTGAAGCCTCTACATTAAATTTCTCAATTGTGGCTGTAATCTTTGTATTACCAGCTTTTAAGCCTTGCACTAGTCCATTACTGTCAACACTAGCAATATTCTCATCTTCACTTTTCCATACAACATCACAATCTAATTTTCCAATGTCAGTAAATAGCTGTATTTTGTTACCTTCAATTACGCTGGTTTCAGCACCATTTTCAATATCTATATGTGGCTGGATTGTATTTACAGTAATTTCCTTCTTTATTGCTTCATTGCCGTCAGCAATTGCAGTAACCTTTGCAGTTCCTTCCGCTATTGCTTCAATCACACCATTTTCATCAACTTTTACAATAGATGAATCGCTTGACTTCCATATAACCTTTTTATTTTTTGCAGAGTCAGGCTTAATTGTTGCATTTACTGTCTGCTTTTCGCCTACAAATAATGTTAAATCATCTTTATCTAAAGTAATAGAATTTGGAACTTCCGTTTTTAACTTCAAATTAAAATGTTCAACAATCGCTTGACCGTCAGCTTCCCCAATTCTTTTCAATTTTTCATCAGTATTAATAAATTGAAAATCAGAGCCTCTGATAAAAGCGTGTTCAATTAAAATCGCTTGTATGCCAGAACCATTTGAGAAATTAATTCCTCTATCATCTCCTGGACCCTTCATACAATATCTAATTATTCCATAATAATCAGCCCTGCTACCGTCATAATATTGCCACTTTTCTTCTGTATCATTACATAATCTTGTTTTAACTCCCCTAGATGCAATTCCAATACGTCCTAAGTTTCTCAAAATAAGCTCGCCAATCTCTTTGGATTCATCATAATACTTGTATTGTTCTCTACGAGATGTAACATAAACTTCTGCACCATTTGCTTCTTCATAAATAGAACCTGTCGCATTATAATGCAAGCAAAGCAGTAAATCAGCATTGTTATTTCTTGCAACCATTGATCTATCAACTATTTCCATTTCTTGATTATCAGCCAATCCGTCATGTGTCATTATAATATTTATTCCATAATAATTATTTAAATAATCTCTCAAATATCTCGTAGTTTTTAAATTAATGTCCTTTTCCATAATGCCATAATCATAGTTTATTGAACCCGACTCATGACCGCCATGTCCTGGATCAAGCACTATTGTCATTGTTTTAACAGTTTCGGCAAAACACAAATTTTTTGAAAAAATTATATATAAAAATATTATAATTAATGTTGTTACAATTTTTTTTGCATAAATTTTCACTTTTACTAGAATTCCTTTCCTGCTTTTGTTATCCTATCTGCAAAAGCACAAATTAATTCAAAAATTTAATATTCGTATTTAATATTGATTTAGAAAAGTTTTGTTAAATTCTTTTTAATTATATTTTAATATATTAATAATTTCAATATTTTTACGTATTATTACAAAAATTTAATATATTTAATTACATTTCTTTTTCACTTGACTAATTTGATATATTTGCTTGATGAATTCAATATAAAAAGACGAATTTATATAAAATTTTTGAAAAATTTTCTTGTTTTATTTTTTTGAATAAATAATTTTAAATTGTAAAAAATAAAAATGACGAAAAAAGTCAAAAGGAGGTTTATTATGCGCAAAAAAATGTCGATAATAGCCACCATATCAATTTTAATAATATGTTTGATTAGTAGTTTTGTCTTCGCAACATCCGGAGATTCAATGTTAACAAATGCAGTAGATGATACAGCAAATGTAATTAACGACGGTGGTCAAATGGTAGGAAACGTTATAGAAGACGGCGGAGCTATGGTTGGTAATGTTGCTCGTGACGGAGCAGAAATGATGTCTGAAAATATGGTAAATGGAAATACAGCAATTGCCAATGGAATAATAGATAGTCAAACTATTGATGATGTTGGTGGAGATGCCAAAAATGCAGTTGAAACAATGACAACAGGAAATGTTTTATCAGGAAATAGTATGTCAAATTATAAAATTTTAGGATTAAATTTATCTGTTTGGATGTGGATAATTTTAATAATTATTATAATCGTTGTTATAGTTTTAATTTGCAAATATATGCAAGACCATGATGACAATAATGATGATGACGATGATGAATAAAACGTCCTTGCAAAAAGTTACCCCAAGATATATCTTAATCGATAAATCTTGGGGATTAAATTATTATTTTACGAATATATGCCAAAACATATTATAATCAGTTTTCTACCTCTGTTAATTCTAACTCAAAAGATGATTTTAATGATACTAATGGACAAAGTGCACCGACCAGTACCTTCTTGTTTTGGTCCAACATAAGTCATACATCCCCCTCGAGTATAACTTACCCAAATTATACCTGATTGATTTACATAATGTGGAGAAGCTAACCAATAACGATTGTTTTCTCCAGGATAATATGTTGAATCAATGACTTCGTCTGTCCCAACTGTATCATCAGCCGTCCACTCATGACCAGTTGCCAATGGTTTTACTTTATACCCATATCCAATTGTATTCTCATTTCCTTCATATTCATAGGATAATTTTTTTCTTTCTCCGTTTTGAGTTATATTTTCTGATGTCAAATCATCACTTTGCCCCATTAAATCATAATGTATATTATAACTATCTATCATCATCTCTATGCTTGGTGCTCCTACTATATAATTTAAATGTTCTGCTACTTTGTCTTTTAAATTATTTCTTAATCCCGTCCAATTATCTTCATTTAATAACCATGTTGTTCCTTGCATATTAATATTTGAACTTGCTGGTGCTTTCTTTCCCTTTGCATATAAAGCTGGATTTAGCTGTTTTATTTTTACTTTATTTCTTCCGTCTTCTGTCTTTGCATCTGCATCTGTCGTATCTAATTCTAGTAGATAATTATTGCTTGTGCAATCTGCTTTTAAATATATTGTTCCTGCTCCGTCTCCATATTTATTATCGAAGTCTATATAATATAATCTGTACTTTGTTGATACAATATATTCATTATTAGAAGTTCCATTTGATATTTGTACTTTTTCAACTTCATCTGTCGTTACTTCCTTAAAATTTTTTACTTCTGCTCCCAAGTATTTTGCAAAATTATCTTTCGTTAATTTTGTTCTTTCTCCATTTATTTTTGCTTTTATATTTAATCCTAAATTTATATCCTCAATTTCATCTGCTAGAGTATTAAAATATTCTCCTTCATTTACTTCTGTTTGCTCATATTTTTCTGTCGTCTCTTTTGTTTTACTTATTAATCCATTATCTCCGGATAGATAAACGCAAAGCTACTCCTGCTAAAACTAACATTATGATTATTGTTACTACTAAAGCAACTAATGTTACACCCTTACTTTCTAAAATACAACTCTCTCTCTCTCTCTCTCTCTCTCTCTCTCTCTACAGTTTCAACGTTTTCAAGCTTTTTCATTTTTTATTTTTACCTTTCTTTTGTTTGAATTT
>CANRBO010000020.1 GCA_947628885.1 uncultured Clostridia bacterium
AATCAACAAACTCTCCAAGCCGTTATTGTTCAATGCATTGGAGAGTTTTTCTCTTTCAAAAGTGTTTAAGTTAAGATTTTCTTCTACTATATTATCATACCATTTTTATTTTTGCAATTATTATTATCTTTTCTTATATTACATTTTGATTACATTAATACTTGCCTATAATACTTACAATATTATAGGCAAATAGGAGATTCAAAAAAGCTAATTCACATTACGCATTTTGTCTAATCAAATCTTGCTTAATTCTTTTTAATTCCGTGTTACTTATATTTACACTCTTTTCGATTAAATCATCTTGCACATTGTTCAATATTAAATTTTTTACTATTGTTATTTTTTCTTTTATTCTTCCTTTTGCTTCTCCTCTTGCCTCGCCAACGGTTATTCCTTGGGCTCTACCTTCTTTTCTTAATCTTCTCGCTTCTCTTTGTAACATCTCGTCTACCTGCATCTTGACTACCTCCTCCTTATTTTTTATTATTTTGCTTACTTCACTTTGTGGCATCCTTAAATTTTGCGCCATTAGCACTATCATGTATATTGTTATTTTTTCCTTCATTACACTTGATATGTTCTGCCTCATTATTTTCTTATATAATATTTTTGCCTCTTCTATGCTTTTTAATCTTTCTATTAAGAGTATCTTTGATAATAGGCTTTTTTCCTTCATCAGCTTTTCAGCATCTAGTTTCTTCGCATCCACTAATTCATATTCTATTATGTCCTGTGTCTTCCACTCATCTAGTGTCATTTCATTTCCTTGTTCGCCCTGTATTTTATTTTTGGCTTTACTTTTTATTTTATTGTTTTCGTTTTGCCATTTTCCTTTTCCTGTATATAATACTATTCCTATCGCTTTTGGTGCTTTATGTTTTTCTTTTATTTTTTCTTCTAATTTTCTCTTTAATATTTCGGATTTATATTCTAGCAATCTTGATGCTATTTCCTCATCTTTTTTCGTTTGATGCTCTATTATTATATACATATTTTCTTTTTCTATTTTATATACCACATCTGATATTCTATTTTGTAACGCATTGTTTACATAACTATTTGTATAATTCTCTATGTCTCTTGTTTTTAATGGTTCCTTTAACTTTAATACATTATTTAGAAATATTACCCCTTCTCTTTTTCCTGATAATGTATCCCTTACTATCTTGTCATGTGGATTATTTATGTATTTCTCAATTTTATTTTTCTTACGTGTATTGTCTTTTCTACTGTTGCTTCTGTTTACCAATAACTTTCTCACCTCCTATTATATTAAATTTCGTTGCTCTTTTCAAGTTATTTTACAAATATTTTTTACCTTTCTATTATCGTTTACTGATACATATTACTTTTACTTACTTAATTACATTTATTATTAAAATTTTATATTAATTTTATATTTATTTTATTTAGTTCATATAATTATATTTAATTTTGCATTTCACAACGTATTTATAAAAATATTTATCCATATATTACCATGTTTTGGCAGTTATGTCAATAGTATTTTTCAACTTTTTTCATTTTTTTATTAATTTATTTGACATTTTCTGTTATTTTCATTACTTTACACATTATACAATAAATAAATAGAACCTAAAGCTTTTCAATTTTTAGGTTCTATTAATAATATATTAATTTTTTCATAAAATGAGATATATCAAGCTAATATATAAATTCCTTTATTATTTACTTTATGTAATATTTTCTTTCAGTTCTAATTTAAAAGAAGATTTAAGAGAGGCTAAAGGACAAAATGCACATCTGTATTTATCTTCAGTTCCTAAATAATTCAAACGATATAAATACCCATTTTGGGTATATACCACAACACGAACATCATAACCATTATTAGCAGACGGCGAAGACAACCAGTATTGATGTGATTCTCCTGGATAGTACGCTTCATCAATTTTACTATCACCCATTATTGTGCGAGATGCAGTACCTTCATCATATTCACTATTATACCCAGGTCCTACTTTATAACCATATTCACCTTCTTTTCCTTCATATTTATAAAATAATTTCTTTCGACTTTCACCTTCTTGTATATTTCCCAGCACTGGTGCATCTCCTGTTAATCCATAATGTGTATTATAACTATCTATCATCATCTCTAAACTTGGAGCTCCTACTATATAATTTAACTTTTCTTCTACTCCTTCTTTTAGATTATTTTTTAACCCTGCCCATTTCTCTTCATTTAATAACCATGTTACCGCTTGCATATTTCCGTTTGTACTTGCTGGTGTAATCTTCCCTTTTGCGTATAAGCTGGGATTTAATTGCTTTATTTTTGTTTTGGTACTTCCATTTACCAATTTTTCATCTGCTCCTGTATTATCTAATGATAATTTATAATTATTATTTGTACAATCTGCTTTTAAATATATTGTGCCTTTTCCGTCTCCAAACTTGTTGTCAAAATCTATATAATACAATCTATATTTTGTTGATACTTTAACTTTTCCATTTGCTTCTTCTACTTGAGCACCTATTATATCTACTTCTTCTATTCCTGTTCCTGATTCTTTAAAATTAGTTACTTCCATACCTAAATATTCTGCAAAATTGTCCTTAGTTAATTTTATAATTTTTCCATTTAACTTTACTTTTATATTCAATCCTAGATTTATATCATCTATTTCATCTGTTAATATATTCATATATTCTTCTTCATTTACTTCTTTTTCTTTATATTTTTCAGATGTATTTTTTGTCTTGCTTATTAGACCATTATCCCCGAATAGCAAATCTTAATGCCACTCCTGCTAAGATCAGCATTATGATTATGGTAACTACTAGCACAATTAGTGTTATACCATGTTCATTTTTACTTTCTAAAATGCAACTCTCTCTCTCTCTCTCTCTCTCTCTCTCTCTCTACAGTTCCAAGGCTTTTAAGCTTTTTCATCTTTTGATTTTCTCCTTCTTACTCATAATTTTTTTTACAGAAAAATTTAATTTTATCAAATATACTAGGTAATCTTGTTATCTACATTTTACTATATTAGATTTTAAATTGTCAACGATTTTTATTTACTAAAACACGATTTTTTATTTACTAAAACAAACTTTAAAGTCACTTTTAATTTCTTACTTGGCGACTTTTAGTAGCTTTATTATTCATGTTGCTTTCACAGATTGCTGTATAGATTATGATTACTAATGTATAAACCATTAACCCTATTGGCATAGTTAATTCATTAACTTGTACTCTTCCTATTGCATATATGCTATATAATAAACCTTCTGCTATTAATAAATATTTCAAAAGTTCCAACATTTTCTTTGCACCTTTATATCTTACTGCATAATATCCTAATATTAAAAGTGTTGATAATCCTATTGGAATAATATATGGTTCTACGACATTTCTTAATCTTATATTAGTTTCGTATGTCATTTCAAATGAATCTTTTGTAAGTTCTACATCATATTTTTCATTTATTTTGTTACATAATTCTTCCAATTGTTCTGCTGTCACTTCATCTCTTGTTTTTATTAAAGCACTATCGTTAAATAGTTCTACTCTTTGCACAAGTAATTCATTTTTTCCTAATACATTTTTAGCAATTTGCTCTATTTCATTTAGATTTATCTCTTTTCCAACAGTAAACGTAATAGTGTATCCTTGAGCATATTTTAAATTTACACTTAGACCTTTTACTGCTGTTATTATTAATGCAATAATAAATATTATTACAATTGCTATATATATTACTTTTTTCTTCATATTTTCTTAGTGGTCCTTTCCTTATTTATTTCTAACTAGCAAGTTTGTGATTGTTAAATTGTATATTAGACTTATTAATATTGTCCAAAACGTAACCATACCAAAGCTATAAATTGTATCCCAATTTGTGAAGCAACATACTATTGATAATATCAATAATGGTATTAATGTTAACGAATATTTTTTCATACTTTCATTATATTTAGCAATTCTTTCTTCCTTGGTTAAATTCTTGTTTTTTAAATTACTAAATAACATATAATTAAATATTGTATTTATTATAAATGCTAATCCGACTGCTAAAAATCCTTCTAATGACATTGTTACATTTGTATATCTTACTATAATTAGTAGTAATGCTACAAATCCTGTTGATAGTATTGTTGATAGCAATCCTTTCATTTTGAATTTTATTATCATAAATATTGAAATTATTACTGCTATTACAGCTAATGTTGCTATCATTATAGTTACATCATTTATATCTAATGTTGAGGCAATATAAACATTTTCGCTGACTTGATATGTTAAAGGTAATGGTTCATTTTCTAGTATGGCTGCTATATTATATCCTCCATACAAAGAATTTTTTATTTCTTCACTATCAGCAGATGTACCTAAAGTTAAAGTTAATACTCCATTATCTATTACCTCTGAGAAACCTGTTGAAAGCATATCTGTATCATCTATTTTTAAATCTATTGTTTTTGCTTTTGCCTCAGTAGCATCTTCTGTTGATTCTTCATTTGTCGAGTCTTCGCTTGTATTACTTTCAATATCCTCATTTTCTGTATCTGGTGTAGTTGTTGATTGGACATCTGTTGTGTTTTCTACACTTTCTGTTGGTTGTTCATTTGTTGTATTTTCTGATGTTTCTTCAACTACAGCATTTTCATTATAATCTTTTGTTATATTTCTAAATTTTCTACTTCCTGCTGTATTGAAATTAATATTCATTACAACAACAGTATACCCATAAGATTCACTCTTTTCAACAGTTACACTTCTTATATCTTTATTGGTCATTAAAACTTCACCTGTATTAGTGTCAGAAATGCTAAAATTTCCTACTTGAACAATGTCAGATAAAATAGTATCTGTTTGGTCATTTTCCGGAAGAGTAAGCTCGATTTTTCCTGTACTGCCGTCTACTGATATACTATAATCTTCAACTTCAAGGCTTTTTAGTCTAGCTTTTATTATTTCTGCAGATTTTTTATAATTTTCTTTTTCTTCTGCAGAAACACTTGGAGTTGTGCTTGTTTCATTAGTTGTGGTATTCTCATCTGCTAAGCTTTGATTTGTGACATTTTCACCTTCTTCTTGACTAGTTTCATTTTCACCTGTGACATTTTCTGTAAGATCTGTTTCTCCTAATGTAACTGTCTCACTGTCAATTTGAGCTTCTTCATCACTTAATTCTAATGTTACTTTTCTATATCCACTTATATTTGTTCCTAAAATATAATTTGGTAACATACTTACCATTTGATTTTTTTCCATATGATAGATTCCTACAAATGATATTATTGATATTAGTATAATTACTAATACAATTAAAACTACATTTAATTTTTTTTGTGCTTTCATTATTTTTCGTATGATATATTCAATTAATTAAATTATCATACTCTCCTTTCTTAATTTTTTAGTTATTTATGTAAATTTACGCCAATTATTCCGCCTACTATCCCTGCCAATATTGATGTAGCAAACATAATTATTGTTTTTACATTTATTGAAAATCCAGTAACCGCTATACTTGATAATAAATATATTACCACCATATAAATCATACCAACACATAATCCATTTAACAATCCATTTTTCTTAATGTTCATAGAACTTAAAATGCTACCTACCAAAATACTGATTGCTGATATTATAATAATTGATGTTGGTATAATACTTTCTGATGCATCTGTAAAAGTTAGAATAGTTGCTACTATTAATATCAAAATCAATGATATTAATAGTGCTATTATACTACCTTTTATTATTTTTAGCAAATTACCTACTTTTGTATTTCCTTCTAATTTTTTTACACTTTCCATATGCTTTTCCACCTTTCTTTTATTAGTTGTTTAAATATATGAAAAGTGTATATATTTTATTACTTTATTGTCCTATCATCTAAACCTGCTACAGCCCATTTTTCTATTGAAATCTTTACATTATCAGGATAAGTTTTTAGTATTATTCTATCTTCTTCTATTTTCTCTATTATCCCTGCCAAACCTGAATATGTAATAATCTTGTCTCCACTTTTTAATTGGTCTTGCATTTTTTTTATTTCTTTTTCTTGTTTTCTCTTTTGTAAAAAAGTTAGATAATATATAGCTAAAATACATACTATTATTATTATGGTTGAAAGAATATTTTCTATATCCATTGTTTTTTCCTTTCAGTATTTTTAGTTATTAACCAAGTTTGTATTACTAATTGTTACCATTATTATTTCTGTTGCTATTATTGTCGTTATTATTGTTGTTATTTGAATTATTTGTTGCATTTCTTTGCTCTTCCACCCACTCAACTATATTATATTCTTGTCCTCCAGCTGTCATGAAATATCTTGTTATTTCTTCAGTTGTTACTGAATATACAGAATCTAATACTGTGTTTACCATGAGTTTTCCAGTTGTTGCATCTATAATTCCATATTTTTTTATTTCCTTCATTTGACCTTCAACAGTGCTATCAACTTCTACAACTATTCCATTTACTTCAGGTATTAATACTTTTCCATACGTATTTTTAGCTTGTGTATTTTCTACACTTGAACATCCTATTCCGTCATATTGTACTGGTAAAATAGTGTCTCCGTCCTTATCTATTAAGCCCCATTTATCATTTAATTTAACTGGTATACAATTTTCTAAAAGTAAAAATCTATTAGTTATTTCAGGATCTTCATAAGAATTTACTTCTAGTCCAATACTATCATAATCTTGATGAACTATTATTTTTCCATTATTATTTATAACACTTTGTTTATTATCATTAGATACTAAATATAGTCCAATATTTTTATCAATAACACTTATGGTATCATAATCAGGTCTAACTTTTGTAATTCCGTCGCTTCCAATTATGCCCACTTTTTTATCTTCAGTTGTTACAATAAAATCATCTGCCCCTTCCATGTATTCTACTATAGAATATCTAGGAGATATAACTGTTATTAAATTATTTGAATTATTGATTGAACTTACTCCATATAACATTGTATTTGGATCTTGTATTACTACCAAATTTTTCAATAGTGCTTTTTCATTGTTAAATTTTATCTTCTCATCAAAAGTTGATTTTTCTAAGCTTGCGTCACTAATCACTCTTTCATAATATGCTGTCAAATATGGAAGTAATGAGATTTCTATTGAATTATTTTCTTCATCATAATTAACCATTAAGTTAAATGCTTTTGACAAACCTTGCTCACTTAAATATAGTCTTTCTCCTTGCAAAATAACCTCTTCATCGATTTCAAAAGTTTGTGGTAAATCATTAACATCTGCCGTATATTTTACTATTTCCTTTGAACCTGATGCGAAAGTAACTATTTCTTTTGAATTATTAATATAACATTTAGTTCTGTCCTCTGTATATTGTTTATATTCTCCTTTATAAAAGTTATATCCTACGTAATTACAAATGTCTTCAATAGATGTATAAATCTTGCCTTCTTTTATTAAAAATAGTCCCTCTGCATTACTTGCATTTGAATTTAAAATTCCGTCAATTGTAACTTTTAATGTTTGACTTTTTAGGCTTTGAGCATATATTAAAATATACACTGCAACCGCAATTAATATTATTATTAATACCAAAACCAACGCTAAAGCTATTTTAAATTTCGTATTTTTTTTATTTTTAGGTTTTATTGGGTTTTCTTCCATTAAATCCATATATCACTCCTCCTCTTTCGTATAACCATATTTTTTATAAAATTCATACGCGAAATTTTTTAGGTTGTCATGTTCAATTTCAATTCTAACTCTTTCCATTAAATTAGTCAAGAACTTTATGTTATGAATTGAAAGTAATCTGTCTCCTAAAATTTCATTACATTTTACCAAATGCCTTAAATATGCTCTTGTATAGTTTTTACAAGTGTAACAGTCGCATTCCGGATCTAGTGGTGTAAAATCTTCTGCATAAGTTGCATTTCTTACTACCACTTTTCCGTGTGATGTCATGGCTGTACCATTTCTTGCAATTCTTGTTGGTAATACACAATCACACATATCTATTCCTGCCATAGCTGCTTCTATTAAATAGTCAGGGCTTCCTACTCCCATTAGATATCTTGGTTTATTTTCCGGCATTAACGGAGTAGTGTATTTTAATATTCTTAGAAAATCTTCTTTTGGTTCTCCTACACTGATTCCACCAATTGCATATCCGTGGAAAATCTAATTTAATTAAATCTTCTGCTGATTTTTTTCTTAAATCTTCGTAAAATCCACCTTGTATTATGCCAAATATTGCTTGATTATCAGTAGTTTGAGCCTTTTTACATCTTTCTGCCCACCTAGTTGTTCTTTCCATTGATTTTTTTGTGTATTCATAAGTTGAAGGATATGGACAACACTCATCAAATGACATAATAATATCTGCGCCTAAATCTTCTTCGATTTCTATTACTTTTTCAGGCGAGAAAAAATGCTTACTTCCGTCTAAATGTGATTTGAACTCAACTCCTTCTTCAGTTATTGTTCTTAAATCACTTAAGCTAAATACTTGAAATCCACCACAATCAGTAAGTATCGGCTTGTCCCACTTCATAAATTTGTGAAGTCCACCTGCTTTTCTTACTAATTTACTTCCTGGTCTCAAATATAAATGATATGTATTTGATAAAATTATCTGTGCTCCATTTTCTTCTAATTCTTCTACTGTCATTGATTTTACAGTTGCTTGTGTTCCAACTGGCATAAAAATCGGTGTTTGTATATCTCCGTGTGGAGTATGCACTACTCCCCTTCTTGCGCCTGTTGTTTTATCAATATGTAATAATTCGTAAGTTACTGGTGGCACTTTATTAGTTTCTTTTAAATTCATATTGTTTTGTGAGAAATCTCACTTTCTCCTTTAAAATATTTAGATTTTTACTTAGGATTAACCTATAAACCTATAATTTTACATTATAAACATTGCATCTCCGAAACTGAAAAATCTATATTTTTCTTCTACTGCATGTTTATATGCTTTCAATATAAAATCTTTATTTGCAAATGCTGAAACTAGCATTAATAGTGTTGATTCAGGCAAGTGAAAATTTGTAATTAATGCGTCTATACATTTAAACTTATATCCTGGATAAATAAATATTCCTGTATCTCCTTCCGCTTCTTTTACTAATCCATTTTCATCTGCAACTGTTTCTAATGTTCTGCATGATGTCGTACCTACTGAAATTATCCTTTTCCCTGCAAGCTTTGCTTTATTTATTTTATCTGCATCTTCTTGTTTGATGTAATAATGCTCTGTGTGCATATTATGGTCCTCAATATTCTTTTCCTTTACAGGTCTAAAAGTACCTATTCCAACGTGCAAAGTTACATTTGCTATTTGTACGCCTTTTTCTTCTAACTTTTTTAAAAGTTCATTAGTAAAGTGAAGTCCTGCTGTTGGTGCTGCTGCCGAGCCTTTATATTTAGCATAAACAGTTTGGTATCTATCGTTTTCTTTTAAACTTTCATGTATGTATGGTGGAAGTGGCATAAGTCCAATCCTATCAAGTATTTCATTAAATATTCCATTATATGTGAACTTTACTTTTCTAGTGCCACCTTCAAGAGTTTCTATTATTTCTGCTTTTAACAAACCGTCTCCAAATATGACTTTTGCTCCTTCATGAAGTTTATTACCCGGTCTTACCATAGTCTCCCACATGTCACCTTCAATGTTTTTCAAAAGCACAAATTCTACATTTGCTCCTGTTTCCTTTTTGCCATAAAGACGAGCAGGAATAACTTTTGTGTTATTCCTAACCAAACAATCTCCTGGCTCTATATAATCAATTATGTCTTTGAATATTTTATCTTCAATTTTTTCATTTTTTCTATCTAATACCATTAGTCTTGATTCATCTCTTTGCTTTATTGGTACTTGAGCAATCAATTCTTCAGGTAATTCATAATTAAATTCGCTTAATTCCATTTTTTTACTTGCCTCATTTCTTTCTAACGTACAAATCTAGTTGGAAAAGAATTATAATTATTTTTCAACCTTATTTCAATACTTCTCTACATCTTGGGCAGACACCGTTTTCTGTATGTTCGTCGAATTTCCAACATCTTTCACATTTTTCTCCGTCTGCATGTTCTACTTTAACCCCAAGTTTTATCTCTGATTTTCTGCTATTTTCTTCAATCTTAAGTCCTGATACTATTAAAACATCTTTCAATAGTTTTTCATTTTCTTTTAGGAATTTTAATTCATCTCCTTCAGCATAAATAGCAACTTTTGCATCTAATGAATTTCCTATGGTTTTTTCTGCTCTAGCTAACTCTAATTCTTTTGCTACTATTTCTTTTACCTTTATAATTTCTTCCCATTTTTTAGACAATTCTGCATTATCCCATTTTTCATTAGGTTGTGGATAATCAGCTAGCATTGGACTTTTTACATTTTCTTGTTTTGTATGTCTCATTGACTTCCATATCTCTTCAGCTGTGAAAGATACCATTGGTGTTAAGATTTTTACTAATGCATTTAAAATGTAATACATTGTTGTTTGCGCAGCTCTTCTTTCAACAGAATCTGCTCTTTCTGTGTACAATCTGTCTTTTATTATATCTAAATAGAAACTACTCATATCAACAACACAGAATTGATTTATATCGTGATAACAATTTCCGAATTCATAATTGTCATAATCCTTTATACAGTCTTTGATTAATTTATTTAATCTTGTTAAAGCCCATTTATCTATTTCTTGCAAATCATCATAATCTACTGGGTTATCAGGATCGAAATCAGCTGTATTTCCCAAAATATATCTTGCTGTATTTCTTATTTTTCTATATACATCTGAGATTCCTTTAAGTATATCATCTGATAAACTTACATCTATTGAATAATCTGATGATAGTGCCCAGAGTCTTAAAATATCTGCCCCATACTTATTTGCTACATCTATTGGAGATACACCATTTCCAAGGCTCTTTGACATTTTTCTTCCTTGTCCGTCAACAACGAATCCACAGCATAATACTTCTTTATATGGTGCTATTCCTTTACATGCTACTGATGTTAAAAGTGATGATTGGAACCAGCCCCTATATTGGTCATTTCCTTCAAGATAAAGGTCTGCAGGATAATCTAATCCTCTTTCAACTAATACACTTTGATGTGTTGATCCTGAATCAAACCAAACATCCATAATATCAGTTTCTTTAGTAAACTCTGTGCAACCACATTTTGGACACTTTGCACCTTCAGGCATTAAATCATGAACTGACATATCCCACCAGCAATTAGTTCCTTTTTCTTCAACTATTTTTTGAAGTTTTGAGATTGATTCTTCTGTTACATAAGGTTCTCCACACTCTTCACAATAATATATTGGAAGTGGAACTCCCCAAGTACGTTGTCTTGAAATGCACCAATCATTTCTGCCTTTTATCATTTCAGACATCCTTTCTTCTCCCCAATATGGATGCCATTTAACTGTTTTTATTGCCTTCAATACTTCTTCTCTAAATCCGTCAATTGATGCGAACCATTGTGGTGTAGCTCTGAATATAATTGGCTTACGACATCTCCAGCAATGTGGATAAGAGTGGCTTATTGGTACTACTTTTAATAAATATCCATTTTCTTCTAACCAATTTGTTATTTCTTTATTTGATTTAGCATAGAACATACCTGCAAATGGTCCTGCTTCTTCGGTTTGATGTCCTTTATCATCAATAGCAGCTATCATTGGCAACTTATCTTTTAGTCCTTGCAAATAGTCTTCTTTACCATAAGCTGGTGCTGTGTGAACTGCACCTGTTCCTTCTGCCAAATCAACGTTTACAGCTGTTTCACTTCCTAATACTACTCTTGAAGTTCTATCCATAAATGGATGCTTGCAAAGTATTCCTTCTAATTCTGATCCTTTAAAAGTTTTTATTTCTTTGTAATCTTCGATTTCAGCTAATTTCATTACTTTTGGAGCAAGCTCTGTTGCCATGATTAACTTTTCTTTGCCTGTATCAATTATACTATACTCGAAGTCAGCACCTATTGTAATACCAGTATTTCCTGGAAGAGTCCATGGAGTTGTTGTCCATATTACAAAATACGTGTTTTTTGCATCAAATAATCCTTTTGAATCTTCTACTGCAAATTTAACATATATTGATTCTCCAGTAACATCTTTATATTCAATTTCTGCTTCGGCTAAAGCTGTTTCGCAGTCAGTACACCAATATACTGGCTTTAATCCTTTATAAATGTAGCCTTTTTTATACATATCGCCAAATACGCCCAATTGTCTTGATTCCATTTTTGGGTCATAAGTTATATATGGATTATCCCAATCGGCTAATACACCTAGACGTTTAAATCCTTCTGTTTGAACATCTTTATACTTTTTAGTAAATTCTTTGCAAGTATTTCTAAATTCAGTTACTGGTATTTTATCTCTATCTAATCCTAATTTTTCAATAGCCTTTTTCTCAGTAGGCATACCATGTGTATCATATCCTGGAATAAATGGACTATAGAAACCTTGCATTGATTTATATTTAACTATTGTATCCTTTAATATTTTATTTAAAGCATGTCCTGCATGGATTTCACCATTGGCATAAGGAGGACCGTCATGCAATATAAAATGCTTATGTCCTTCATTTTTCTTTAATACTTCTTCATACAAATTTTCTTCATAAATTTCTTTTTGTATTTCCGGTTCCTTTTCAGGTAAATTTCCTCTCATTGGAAAATCTGTTTTTGGTAGATTTAGTGTGCTATTATAATCTTTTTTCTCTTCACTCATAATTAGCTCCTTTCATTTACACAAAATCTGCACTTTAAGTTATATCTTAAAGTTATAGAATATTGATGATTGATTTAATTTCATATTTTTAAAATAATTCAAAAACGGCTTCCACCCAATATTAGGGCGAAAGCCGCGGTACCACCTAAATTTATTGATTTAATATGAACCTATCAAACAGGTTAACTTAAAATTAATATCAATCTCATTTTGTTATTAACGCAAACATAACGTCTTAGATTACTACTATTTCACCTAAGCAACAATATAAGTGATAATAAATAAATAGTTTCTTACTAGCATCTC
>CANRBO010000021.1 GCA_947628885.1 uncultured Clostridia bacterium
CTTTCATTATTTTAGCTATTTTCTAGCTTTCATTTTTATAAAATACTAACTATTATTTTGTAATAGTTTTTCTACCTCGGCTTTTTGTTCTTCATTTAAAAGCTCCGGTCTATTTTTATATGTCATTATTAATGACTGCTCTTTTCTCCATTTTTCAATTTCTTGATGATTTCCTGAAGATAAGATTTGTGGTACTGTTTTTCCTCTGAATTCTAATGGTCTTGTATATGCTGGATATTCTAATAGGTTTTCGTGCTGTTCTGCAAATGATTCTTCTTTTGTTGAATCTTCACTTAGCACTCCTTTTACATATCTACTAACTGTATCGATTAGAACCATTGCTGGTAATTCTCCACCAGTTAGTACATAATCCCCTATTGAAATTTCTTCATCTACAATTTCATCTAAAACTCTTTGGTCAATACCTTCATAATGTCCACATAATAAAATCAAATGTTCTTCTTTAGCTAGATTCCTCGCTATTGTTTGATTTAACACTTTTCCTTTTGGCGATAAATATATTACTTTTGATTTTTCTGTTTTAACAGAATTATATGCGTCATATACTACATCCGGTCTAATTAGCATCCCGGCTCCGCCACCATAAGGTGTATCATCAACATGTTTATGCTTGTCTTTTGAAAAATCTCTAATATTTATTAAATTAATATTTATTAAATTTTTCTCTACAGCTCTTTCTATAATGCTATATTTAAGTGGTTCAAACATTTCCGGAAAGAGTGTAAGCACATCAAACTTCATATTTGTTTGCCTTTCTAGCTCTATAATTTTCATTTTAACTAATTTATTAAATTAATCCTTTTAATAAGTGGACTATAATTTTTTTATTGTCTGTATCAATTTGTTTTATAACATCATTTATTGCTGGTAATAATATTTTTCCTACTTGATATACATCATTGGCTCCTGTGTTAAATATGTCATCTAATTTTCCTAGGAACTCGTTTTCGTCCGTATATACATCAAACCCTATCAAATCGTTTATATAATAAGTGCCTTTTGGAAGTTTTGGAGCATCTTTTCTATCCATTTCTATACTTGTATTTTTTAATTTCTCAGCTTCATCTATGCTGTCTATTCCTTTTAATTTAATTATTAATATATTTTTTTGGTTTCTAGCTCTTTCAATTTCCATTAAATTGTCTTTTATATAAACTTTTTTTACCTTGGGTATATAATCTACATAAGGATATACTTTAAGTTCGCCTTTTAAACCAAATGTATTAACTATTTTGCCAAGTTCCATTTTTTCGCTCAAAATATTTTCCTCCAATTAATTAATCAACAAATTCTACATCAACTTTTCTTTTTTCCTTTGCTCCAAGTGATTTTGCTAATGTTCTAATAGATTGTGCTATCTTGCCTTGTCTTCCAATAATTTTTCCCATTTCTGATTGGTCAACTTTTATTTTATAAATATCTTTAAAGTCTCCTTCTTCTTTTTCTATTGAAACAGCTTCTTTATTGTCAACAAGATTTTCAACAATTGTTCTAAGAATTTCTTCCATTTGAAACTTCATCCTTTCTCGCTTTACCTTTTTCAAATACAATTTTATTTTGCTTTATTTATTAAAGCTTTTACTGTATCTGTTGGTTGAGCTCCGTTTTTTATCCATGTAGCTACTTTTTCATTATCTAAAACAATAGCTGCAGGATCTTTCATTGGATCGTATGTTCCAATTTGCTCGATTATTTTTCCATCTCTTGATGCTCTTGAATCAGCTACAACAATGTGATAGAAAGGTGCTTTCTTTGCTCCTACTCTTTGTAATCTTATTTTTACCATATTATCACCTCCTAAAAATCATAATATTTATATTAAATTTAAAAACTTAATAACACTACTTTAATTTATTTGCTAAATCGTCTAATTCTTCTTCAGACATTTTGTCTAAATTCATTTTACTCATCATTTTTTTCATCCTTGGATCCATTTTTCCTGATTTAACTTTTTTCATCATATCTTGTGTCAATTCAAATGATTTCATAAATTTATTAATATCTGCTACTTCTGTTCCGCTTCCCTTCGCGATTCTAATCCTTCTTGATGCATTAAGTAGCTTTGGATTCTCTCTTTCCTTTTCTGTCATTGAACATATTATTGCTTCTATTCTTTCAAATTCCTTATCATCTATATTTACATTAAGCTTATTCATACCTGGAATCATTTTTAATATTGATGAAAATGAACCCATTTTCTTTACTTGCCTTAGTTGTGCTAGATAATCATTTAAATCTAGTTCTTTATTTTTTCTAAGCTTCTTTTCCAACTTAGCTGCTTCTTCTGCATCAAATTGGTCTTCGGCTTGTTCTATTATTGATAGAATATCGCCCATGCCCAATATTCTTGATGCCATCCTGTCCGGATAGAACTCTTCTATTTCATTAAGTTTTTCTCCAGTTCCAACAAACTTTATTGGTTTACCAGTAACTTTTTTTACTGAGATTGCAGCTCCACCACGGGTGTCGCCGTCAAGCTTAGTAAGGATAACTCCGTCAATTCCTAAATCTTCATTAAATTTTGTTGCAATATTTACAGCTTCTTGACCAGTCATTGAGTCTACTACTAAAAGTATCTCATGTGGTTTTACATTTAATTTAATGTCTTTTAGCTCTTGCATAAGCTTTTCATCAATTTGAAGTCTACCTGCTGTATCTAAAATAACTACATCATTTAATCTACTTATAGCAACTTCTTTGGCTTGTTTTGCTATTTTTACAACATCTTTTTCATTTTCATTTGCATAAACTGGTACATTTAATTGTGATCCAACAACTTGTAATTGCTTAATAGCTGCTGGTCTATATACGTCACAAGCAACTAATAGTGGACTCTTTCCCTGCTTTCTTAATAAATTTGAAAGTTTTCCTGCCATAGTTGTTTTTCCTGAACCTTGAAGTCCTATAAGCATGATGACTGTTGGTGGATTTGGTGAAAATGCTATTTTACTTTCCGTTCCTCCTAACAAATCAATCAGTTCATCTTTTACTATTTTTACAACCTGTTGCCCTGGAGTGAGTGATTTTAGTACATCACTTCCTAATGCTTTGTCATGGATATTATTAATAAATTCTTTAACTACTTTATAGTTAACATCAGCTTCCAATAATGCAAGCTTGACTTCTCTAAGCATGTCATTTAAATCTGATTCTGTAATTCTTGCTTTTCCTCTTAATTTTCTAGTAAAAGCTTGTAGTTTTTCTGATAATCCTTCAAAAGCCATTATTTACTCCTCCTATGCAAATTTTCTAAATATTTTTTTCTTAGGTTTATTATTTTTCTAACTATTTAAGCTAGAACGCTTAATTCTTTTTGTACTTCATTTAAAATCTTTTCGATTTTTTTATCTGATGAATTTTCTCGTATTTTACTTAATTGAGCTAGAATTAACTGTATAGTTCGCTCATTTCTTGTATTATTTTCCATGATTTTTAGCTTTTCTTCGTAGTCGAAAAGTTTGTCTTCTCCTTTCTTTATTAAGTCTCTTACGCCTTGTCTTGAAATGTTATTGTTTTCAGCGATTTCTGATAGTGATAAGTCATTATTATAATAGTAATTTAAAACTTGATATTGCTTTTCTGTTAGAAGCTTGCCATAGATTTCCCATAGCATGCTAATTTCTATGTGTTTATCCATAACAAACATCCCTTTCTTTTTATAATAATATTTACCTAACTGAAAATCACTGTAAAGTATATATACTTTACACCATTTTTACGAAAATGTCAAGTGTTTTGGCGAAAAAACTGAAAAAAATCGAATTTACTTCACCAAGATTTGAATTCACTACTTTAAAAATATAAATCTTCTTACAAAAAATAAATTGCAAAAATGTCATTTTTTAACACTTTTGCAATTAATTCTATTTTACATATAATACTATTCTAAAGCCTGTATCATTTGATTTTTCATCATTTTCAGCTACTCTTGAACCAACTGGTCTTTCTGTACTAGTTGTGCCGATTCCTCCGCCTCTTACAGTGCATGTTGCCGTTGTATTCGACGAATTTTCTGTTGTCCACTCATATACATTTCCGCCCAAATCATATATATTATTTATTGCAGTTGTCGCTCCAGTAGTTTTCAATTCACTTGTATAATTTCCACCACTACTATTAGTCAAATACCCGTCATTACCCGTTTTTTCTAAAAATTTAAGAGCAGTATCCCAAGTATAACTTGAACACAATTTACTTGTTACAAAGTTAGAAGTTATGAACTTGTTTGACAAATCTTGCGCCTCTGCTTGAGTTACAAAATTATAAACATTTACACCTTTTTTTATGATTGGTGTGGTATTAGCAGATGACACATTTCTTGATGCAGTTGAACCTGCCTCATATCTACCAATATAAAATCCCTTGCTTTCTAAAACACATATAGAATCAACGTTATTCAATGTTTCATAAAAATAATATTGTTCATCTTTATTGTTATAAATTTTATAACTGTCTGACACATTATCTATTCCACCATTATACTGTGTACCAAATCTAGCTCTATCCAATTGAATTTTAACTGTTGCACCACTACTATTTTTAAATTCTTGAACTGGAATCCATACAAACTCATTATCTGACTGATCCTTAATTACTAATCCTGTTGATATATTCTGTTCAGATGCAACCTCAGACACTTTAAATCCAACCGGTATCTTAGCTGTTGCACCATTTTTATCTGTATATATTTTATTAATATCTGTTACAAATTCCCCTGGTTTAATTCCCTCTGTTGTGCTCGACAATTCTTCTGCTAATCTATAATAAACACTTCCATTATATGAAATACCCTGCACATAATAAATTGTTCTACTTGCCTCATTTATAATATACACATCATCTGTACCAAAATAAGTGTCAGAATTACCAGTATTTTTATTTTCTGCTCCATAATTTAAATTTTTAATAGCTGATGTTAATCTACTATTTATAGCTTCTAAATTAATTGCATAATATACATTATTGTCATTAGAATTTTTTACTGTTTCATTATTTTGTTTTTTACCCAAAAAATCCAATGAACCGTTATATACTGGTCCAATTTTACTTATATCATCTTCAAAAAAAGCAGTGCTTATACTTTCTCTCAAAGTATCAATATCATCTTTTAGCTTTTTGTAACTATCAAATTCTTTGATTCTTGAAGTATTAATTACAATTGGTACACTTATCAGTGATAACACAATAATAGTTACCGCTAGTGCGACCATGGTTATACCTTTTTCACTCTTTAGTTTTTTCATATTTAATATTCTCCTAAGGCACAAATTGGGTTGGAAAAGAATTAAATTATTGAATTATTTTTCAACTTTTCTCCCTTCCTTTTTATTTTATCTTATTAGAATTATTTTTTCAATACAAAAATAAAAAATACACTAAAATATTAAAATTAATTAATAGTTTAGTGCTTTTATATTTCAACTCATTATATTAATTTGCATTGTATTTTTCTCAATATTTATTATTGTTCAAGTTCTTTTGCTGATTTATCTTTACTTGTGCTTATTGTTTGATTATTTTCTGTTGGTTCTTCTTTACTCTTTGTTTGATTATCTCCTGTTGGTTTTGGTTCGCGTATTTTTTCATTATCTTTAACAATTGGTGTAAGCTTAATTGAAGTCTCTCCCTTTGGGTTGACCTCTTTAGTTTTTGTTAAATTATCAAGACCTTTAGCCTCATCACCTTTATAAATATATTCATACTTTCTTTCTAATTGATTAACTCTATTTTCCTCTTCACGATCAAGAGAAAGATTTCCATCTTTATTAGCTGGAACGTCCTCTTTTCCTAACCTTTTCAAAAAATTTTTTACGCCTTTCATCATACTATCTACTACTTCTTTTATTGTTTTCATTTTATTTTTCTTCTCCTTTTGTAGTCTATTTAAACAACTACATATCTATTATACCATATTTGTTTGTTTTTGGCAAGTTTTTTCAGTTTTCATGTAATTATTATTTGATACAGAATTGCATTTACTTATTCACTTGACCTTATTATTTGTCAAAATCGCGTCTAACTGTTCTCTTAAAGCTACGTTTAACTGTTCACTTGACGGATTCATCATAGTTTTTTCAATGCTCATATACATTTTTTCCTTTAATTCAATTTGTTTTTTATTTCGATATACAACAAACCACAGATATAGCAAGATGATAAATATTGCTATATTCTTATAATATAAGATTAGAAAGCTTGAAACTGCTGTAATTATGTATAGTGTTATTTCTGATACTTTTTGCGTATAACTATAACTTTTTCTTAATCCGTAAAAAATATGTAGAATCTCTTTTAATGTTCTTCCGCCGTCTAATGGATATATTGGGATTAAGTTAAATAATGCTATTAAAATATTGGCATACATGATGTTTTGGTAGATTTCTTCACTTAAAAGATTAGTATTACTTTTTATTAGTATTATTTCTATTATGCACAAAATATTTGTTATTGGTCCTGCTAATGCTAAAATTATCTTCTTTATTGATAGTTTATTACTTTTTTTGATTTTTTTATTATAGTCTGTTTCTTTTATTTTAAAGTTTATTTTTAATCCATAAGGTAATATTGTCATTTTTTCTGGTTTAAATCCTAAAAATAAACCACATACTAGATGTCCAATTTCATGGATTAATGCAAAAAGCATTATTATTCCATATATTTTAATCTTTTTGGTTACCAAAAAAATTAAAAAAAATAGAAATATTTTTAAATCTACTTTTATTTGCATTTTTACTTTCTTTCCTTACTTATTATATTTAGGTTTTTGGCAACCTATAAGCCTTCGAACAAACTTTACAATATTTATTTTAAGCCTATTATAAGCCTTATTTACTATAAACTTTACTTAGTATAATTTTTTATTATAATTCCATAATTTGCTGTGGATTTACAGTTTTATCATTTCGTCTAATTTCAAAATGTAGATGTGGACCTGTTGTTCTACCTGTAGTGCCGACTTCCGCGATTTTCTGTCCTTGTTCTATGTAATCTCCTTGCTTTACAATTATTTTACTGCAATGTGCGTATAGTGTAGTAATTTCTCCATTTCGTATCGTTAGATGATTTCCATAATCTCCATAATTCGATACTAACTCCACTGTTCCTGACATTGCTGCTATTATATCTGTTCCACTATTTGCGCCAATATCTACTCCTGCATGATTTGCTGATATTATATCTGTTGCTTCTCTTTCTCCATATCCGGATGTAATATACCCATTTACTGGTTTTATGAAAGTTGCATTTTCCTTGATATACAATATGTCTTGATCTGTTTCACTTACTGCAACGTTTTCATTTCCGCCACCTATTCCAACATCAGTTTCATTTATATTTTCCGTTGTGTTTACATTTTCATTTACTGGTTGCTGTTCATCTATTTGATTTTCATTATTTTCTTCTGAATTATTATTTTGCGTTTCATTTTGTTGATTTGTTTCTTCCTCATTTGTCATGTTTGATTCATTATCATCTTTCATCAAAGAGCTTTGCATATTTTTAATAAATAAATCTATCTGATTATATATTTGTACAAAGTCAGTGTCTTCTGAAAAAATCGGCCTTATTTTTTCTATTGCAAGACTATTATTCTGATTAATAAAATAAAAAATCCCAAATATACAAATGCTACATATAACTTGAATAAATGTTTTACTTAAAAGCGATAATTTTCTTTTAGGTCTTGAATTAATGCTACTTGCGGGTATTCTATTATTTCTTCTTGCTGAAATTTCTTCCGCCTTTTTAATTTTTTCTTCTTCACTCATTATTTTTGCAACTCTCCTTGTATAAATTAGTAAACTGCTAAATCCTAGCACACAAAACTCGTCTCATAGTTCTTATATAATATATGAACTATAAGACGAGTTTATGATTTTATTTATCTTTAAAATGTTCACATTATAATTAGCATTACAACACATACTGTCATGATTGCAATTATTACCTTTAAAGCAATATTTATCCTTTTAACTTTTTTTATACTCTTTTTTAAATTCACGATTTGCTTTTTCTCTTCTTTGCGTCTATCACTAAATTCTTCAATTATATTTTCGGCTTCACGAATTATTGATTTCTTACTAAATTCACCCATAAGCTTATCTCCTCATAATTTTCTTTTTATGATTATTTCCACTTACAGGTGATTTATACAATTAATTTATTATTTTAAGCTCAAAATTTATTTTTCCTCAACCAATTTTGTAATAATTTTTTTGCCGTCTATTCCAGTAATATTGATATGAGCTTCTTTTAATTCTTCAGGAACATCTTCACTCATGCCGTTATAAATTAGCTTTTCTCCTTCAAAAATATCTATTTCTAATAAATTAAAATCACTAATTTTCATTTTATTATGTATGCTCCCTCTAATTTTTATTTTGCTTCTTTTTCCTTCTTCTCTTCAACTCCCGTTGCTACAACTGTAACAATAACTTTATCTCCTAAAGTTTCATCTATGATTGTTCCAAATATAATATTTGCATCAGGACTAACTTTTTCAGATATGATTTCTGCACTTCGATTAATTTCATCCAATCCAATATCTTCACTACCTTTGATATTGAATATTACCGCTTTAGCTCCGTCAATAGAGCTTTTAGTTAGCGGATTATTAAGTGCTTTATTAGTTGCTTCTATAATTTTATTTTCTTCATCTGCTTCGCCGATTCCCATATAAGCAAACCCTTCACAACTTAATGCAGTTCTTACATCAGCAAAATCAACATTAATTGTTCCTACTGAATTTATCAAATCTGTTATTGACTGTATACCTTGTCTTAGTACATCATCAGTCATTTTGAAGGCATTTAATATAGAAACATTATTTGCTGTATTAGCTAATAATTGGTCATTAGATATTACAATTAGAGAATTTACATTTGGTCTAAGCTTATCAATTCCCATTGCTGCTCTTACTGACCTTAACTTGCCTTCAAAAGTAAATGGAGTAGTAACAATACCTATTGTTAGAATTCCCTTTTTTCTAGCTTCTTCCGCAATAACAGGTATAGCACCAGTTCCAGTGCCGCCACCCATGCCTGCTGTTACAAACAGTAAATCTGTACCTTCTAAAATTTTGTCAATTTCTTCTATGCTTTCTCTTGCTGCCTTTTCTCCTATTTCTGGATTAGCTCCTGCTCCTAGACCTTTGGTTACTTCCTTGCCTATTTGTAGCGTTCTACAGCCATTAGTATTTGCTCTATCTAGTATTCCTTTTTCAGTATTTATCAATATATATTCTGCTCCGTCAATATCTGACTTTATCATTTGATTAACGGCGTTGTTTCCCCCGCCTCCTATTCCTAATACTTTAATTTTTATTAAGTCTTTTGTTCTTGTTGGCTGCATTTGGTCTATCACGTTTAATTCCTCCATTTCGTTTTTTTATTTTTGTCCTATATATGTAAACCGGATTTTTATTTACAGTATGTATTATACAATATATTATTTTTTTTGCAAGTAATTTTCACGAAATTGTTGATTTACTTTACAGAATTGCATATACATTTTCGTTTGACCTTTTATACTCGTTGTTTTTACCTTTTAACTTGACCATTTTATACTAAGTTAAACTTGCATTTACCTTACAGAATTTCATCCTTTTTCATTTGACCATTTTTGCGTTGAACATTTACGCGCTTTTTAGTTCTAGTCTAATCTTATCGCCAATCATTGCTATAAACTCACTATTTGTAGGCTTTCCTTTGTCTGCAGAAATCGTATAACCAAATATACCTTCTACAGTATTTGGATCTCCTCTTCCGCCATGCGACTTCTATTGCATGACGTATCGCTCTTTCAACTCTTGACGGTGTTGTGGCATATTTTTCTGCTATCTCAGGATATAGTTCTTTTGTAATTTGATTAACTATATTTATATTATTTACAACCATAATTATAGCTTCTCTCAAGAATTGATAACCTTTTATATGTGCAGGTACTCCTACCTCATGAATTACATTTGTTACCAATGCTTCTAGGTTTTCTTTTTCATCTTTTTTGTTTACCTGAATAAATTGTGATTTTAATTCTCTGCTTTGTGACATTGATTTCTTAAGTTCTTCAGGATTGTAATTTCTTATCTCTTTTATTCTTTCTATTAATACTGCAATATCAAAAGGCTTTACTATATAATAGTCTGCTCCTAATGCAATTGCTCTTTGTGTGATTTTGTCCTGACCTACTGCTGATACCATTATGTAAATTGGTGTTTTTACAAGTGCTATTTGATTCAATTTTTCCAATACTCCTAGACCGTCAAGATGTGGCATTATTACGTCTAATAAAACTACATCAGGTCTTTTGTCAATTATTTGGTCGTAAGCATCTTCTCCGTCTGTTGCTGTACCTACAACCTCCAATTCTGCATCTCCGTCTAAATAATTTTTAAGTGTGTTCTCAAACTCATAATTGTCATCTGCAATTAAAACTTTAATTTTTTCATTAATATTCACTTTAGTTTCCCCCTCATATAATATTTTTTCTTTCTGTAAAATTTTACCACTTCATTATATATAATATTATATGAGATTGCAAGTGTTTTTTTCTAAATTTTTCCACTTTTCTTTCTAATGCTTGATTTTACTGCAAAATTTCGTACAATTTTTTTCGACAAAATTCGACTTTTCCAATTTTTTTGCATTTTTCACTGTTCATTTTCCTGAATTATGTAGACATTATTATCATTTATTATACAGTTTTGCTCTATTTTTATATTATTTAAAAGTCTATCTTTGTTTTCTTCTGTAGATTCTAATTGCAATTCAATATATTTGTCATATTTAGTATTTATTACTTTTATATTTAATTTTTTACACCAATATAATACATTTTTTTGTTCTTCATAGTTTACATAAATTGCGTATCTTGTGCCTTTCACTTTATTTACAATATCAGCATTATTCAAGGCGTCCTGAGCAGATTTTGAATAGGCTCTAACTAAGCCACCTGTTCCCAGCAAAGTTCCACCAAAATATCTAGTCACTACCACAAGCACATTTTGTAAATCTTTTTTCTTTATAATGTCCAAAATTGGTGCACCAGCAGTTTTGCTCGGTTCACCGTCATCACTACATTTTTCAAAATTCTCAACAACATATCCATAGCAATTATGATTAGCATCAAAATACTTTTTCTTTATCTCTTTAATCTTTTCTTCTGCTTCTTCCTTGCTGTTTACATAAACAGCTGTTGCTAAAAACTTTGATTTTTTTTCAATTATCTCAGCAAAGCTTTCATTACTTATGGTTTTCATTTAATTCTCTTTCCTTTTTTAATTATTATTCATCAAGTCCTGCCGTATAGCCTGTCGAATATGCGATTTGTAAATTAAATCCACCTGTGTAGCCGTCAACGTCGATTATTTCTCCTGCGAAAAACAACCCTTCTACTAATTTAGATTCCATTGTTTTTGGATTAATCTCTTTTATGCTTATTCCACCTGATGTTACAATTGCTTCATTTATACTACCAAAGCTTTCTATTTCTATCTCAAAATTTTTTAATAATTTTACTAATCTTGTTCTTTCTTCTTTTGTAATTTCATTTACCTTTTTATTTTCATCAATTTTGCTTAATTCTACTACTACCGGAATTAACTTCTGTGGTAATAGGTCATTTAAACTATTTTTGAAATTTCTATTTTTTTCCTTATCAAAATCTCTTAAAATTCTTGCATTTAATTTTTCTTCTGTAAGTGCTGGTTTGAAATCAATTACTATCTTTACATTTTTGAATTCTTTATTTCGTAAATGTGCTGAACTACTTAGAATAATTGGACCTGATAGACCAAAATGAGTAAATAACATTTCACCAAAATCTTCATATATTTTTTTATTATTTTCTAATAACTTTATTGAGACATTTTTTAAACTTAACCCCTGCAACGCTTCACATATTTTCTTTGATTTGTTTTTTGCATTTAATGCAACTAATGAAGGTTTGATTTCTGTAATTGTATGACCTAATTTTTTTGCCAATTTATATCCGTCACCTGTTGAGCCCGTTTTAGGATAACTCAATCCCCCTGTTGCTAGAATTACTTTATCTGCTTCAAAAACTCCTTTATTGGTTTTTACTCCAATTACCCTTTGCTTTAGATTATTCTTTAGCTTTTTCTTAGAATTTGGATTGTATACTATATCATCATTTATATTCGCATTATTTACTTTATTAAAGGTTGATTCGTTTTCTTCTATTATATTTTGATTATTTAATAGTTTGCTTTCTATAGTATTTTCATATTCTTCTAAATTCTTGACTTCGACTGGTTCTACTAAAATTTCTTCGACTTTACAATTTGTTTCAATTCTTACACCTTTTAATTTTTTTATTAGAGCTTCTAGCACATCTGATGCTTTATCACTTACTGGGAATACTCTATTTCCCCTTTCTACTTTTGTTGGTATATCTAACAATTTAATGATGTCTTCATTATTAAAATTTTGAAAAGCGCTATATAAGAACTTTCCATTGCATGGGATATTTTTTATGAATTCTGAAATATCTATTGCATTTGTTATATTGCATCTTCCTTTTCCTGTAATTAATAGCTTTTTTCCAACAGAATTCATTTTTTCTAATATTACAACATCATTTCCTGACTTTTTACTACTAATGGCGGCCAACATCCCTGCTGGACCGCCGCCTATTACAACTACTTTCATTTTTTCTATTTCCTTTAATATTACAATTATTCTATATTATCTACTGCTTTCATTAGGCCTAATTTTCCATATTCATAAGTTAGTCCACCTTGTTGGAAGGCTACAAATGGGCTTCTCAATGGTCCGTCACAACTTAATTCAATTGATGAGCCTTGTGTAAATGCTCCTGCTGCCATGATTACTTGGTCTTCATAACCTGGCATATCTCCCGGTATTGGTAGTGAGCCCGAATCTATCGGAGATCCCATTTGAATTCCTTGACAA
>CANRBO010000022.1 GCA_947628885.1 uncultured Clostridia bacterium
AGTCTAGTGTGTAATTTTTATCTCCTTTGAACTCTATTCAGGTATCTTTCCGCTTAATTCCAAATTGTAAGAAGATTTAAGAGAAACTAGCGGACAAAACGCACTCATACCACTAGAGAGCTGATAATCGCCGATGTCTATATAGCCGCCTCCTTTAGAGTTTATACGGCAACATGTGCGACCATCATAATAAGACGGAGAAGCCAACCAGTATCGATTACCGTTTCCTGGATAATACATTGTATCAACATGTTCGTCTGATTTTACAGTATAATTTGCTGTAACAGTATCATAATCTAAGCTATTGCCTGGTCCTACTTGATATCCTTTTGTACTTAGGTGTTCATTTCTCTTATATTTATAAAATAATTTCTTTCGCTCTCCACCTTCTTCTATATCTCCTGGTACTGGTTCGTCTCCTGTTAATCCATAATGTGTATTATAACTATCCACCATCATTTCCAAACTTGGTGCTCCAACTATATAGTTTATTTCTTCTTTTACTTCCTCTTTTACTGTTCTCTCTACATCTACCCACTTCTCAGTATTTACTAGCCATGTTAATACTATCGATGGTGCTTGTACATCATTTTTATATAGGCTTGGATTCAATTGCTTTATTTTTACTTTTTCTTCATCTGCACTTGCTCTATCTAATTGTAATACATAATTTCTGCTTACGCAATCTGCCTTCAAATATATTGTTCCTGCTCCGTCTCCATACTTATTGTCAAAGTCTACATAATATAATCTATATTTTGTTGACACTATATAATCTGTACCTTCATTATCTGAATTTCCGTCTATTATTGACACTGTTTCTGTTTCCCCTGTTACTTTATCTGAATCTTTAAAATTTGTTACTTCCATACCTAAATATTTTCCAAAATTGTCTTTAGTTATATCAATTTCTTCTCCATTTACTGTCGCTGTTACTGTCAATCCTTGTGTTAATTTCTTAAATTCTTTTTCTGTTGCCTTCATTTCTTGCTGTTCATTTGTCTGTGCCTTTTTATATTTACCTGTTGCATTTCTTGACATGGTAAACAAGCCATTTTCACCTAACGTTAACCTTATGGCAACTCCTGCTAGAATTAACATTATAATTATAGTTACTACTAACGCAACCAGTGTAATACCATGTTCATTTAATCTTTTCATTTTTCCTTCTTTTAATCCCTTTTCCTTAATTTTAATTTGTTTCATCTGTTCTTTTCCTCCTTCTTTTGATTTTTCATCAGTTTTTCTTTCATTTTGATCTTAATTTTTAATTATTATTTATTGATTAATAATTGCTGATTAGTTATTTTATAAATCCTAAAAATATTATAGTTAAAGCGTCCGCGCAGCGCTCAACCGAAGCCTTTAGGCGTAGGGCGTTTGAAGCAAATTTCATTTATTTGCCGCATGGCATTATGGAATTTGCGACAGCAAGGTGCAAAAACTATAATATTTTTAAGATTAGAAATTATAATTAATCTAAAATGTTATAGTTAAAGCGTCCGTGCAGCACTCAACTGAATCTTTAGCACATAATGTTCTAATCAAATTGTGCACAAATAAAACTATGCATTTTAGCTTCCTCTAAAACACATAGCTTTACTACATTTATTTATACAATTTAATCCAATATTATGTATATTGTTTATCTTACAATTATTTTCAACATCGCTTAATAAGCCTGCACATTTACTTTCTAAAATGCAACTCTCTCTCTCTCTCTCTCTACAGTTTCAAGGCTTTTAAGCTTTTTCATCTTTATAATTATTCCTTTCCAAGGCACTAATTTAACTTAGTGCCAGTGTGAACGAAGTTCTCTTTGTTCACTCCTTTTAATATTTTTTATTATACGCTTTTCAGTTTAGTTCTAATTTTTATTATTCCATTTCGGTATTTATATTTTTACTATATTAAATTTTATGTTATCAATATTTACATTTTTATTTTAACTAAATACATTTTATAACAATAGGTTTTCTTTTGTCAACTATTTATCGATTTTTATTTTTACCCTATTTTATATTATAGAAAAGTTCTATTTTTATAAAATTTTATGCTTTTTTATTTATATTATTCACTAAAAATATATCATCTACTAAAAAGTAGCTTTATTACTTGAACCAAATACGTCTTTTATTTTATGCTTTACACAGTCTTTTATATAATCTCTTCCAAGTCCTAAATATTTTCTTGGATCAAATACTTCTGGATTTTCAACAAATATTTTTCTGATTCCAGCTGTCATTGCTAATCTTAGATCTGTATCTACATTTATTTTTGACACTCCCCTTTGGCTAGCTTCGTGCAACATTTCATCAGGCACGCCTTTTGCTCCCGGCATATTTCCGCCATAATTATTACACATTTCTACGTATTCAGGCACTACTGTTGATGCTCCATGCAATACTATTGGAGTTTCAGGAATCAATGCTTTTATTTTTTCTAAAATATCAAAACGTAATTTTGCTTCTCCTTTAAATTTATATGCTCCATGACTTGTTCCGATTGCTATTGCTAGTGAATCGCAATTTGTTTTTTGTACAAATTCTAATGCTTGTTCAGGGTCTGTATACATACTGTCTTCTTGTGCTACATTTACGTCGTCTTCGATTCCTGCTAATTTTCCAAGCTCTGCTTCTACTACTACACCACGGCTATGAGCATAATCTACTACTTGTTTTGTTAATTCTACATTTTGTTCAAAATCGTATTTTGAACCGTCAATCATTACTGATGTATAGCCATTATCTATACATAGTTTACATGTTTCGAAGTCAGGTCCATGGTCTAAATGTAATGCTACTGGGACATCATGCTCTTCAAGCCCTGCTTCTATCATGTGTTTTAAATATGGTATTCTTGCATATTTCAAAGCACTTGATGATGTTTGCAATATTACTGGTGAATTTTCTTCCGCAGCTGCATCTAATATTGCTTGTACAAATTCCATATTATTTATGTTAAATGCTCCAATTGCAAATTTCTCATCAATTGATTTTTTAAACATTTCTTTAGTTGTTACTAGTGACATTTTCTTTTCCCTCCATTATTAATATTTACGAAAATTGATTAAATTCAACTTTTCTATATTGATACTTTTTTTACAATTTGATTATATTTCTAAAAAATTCTATTGTCAATTATTTTTATAAAAATAACTCGTATGTATTTATATATCATACGAGTTTTGGTTAACCATTAATTATTAATATAACACACGGTTTAAGTCTTATACTTTTTTCCATAAAGTATCTAAACCATCGTTCTCAATAACTTTATCTTCTAGTTTTTCTTTTTTACCCTTTTTATTAGACTTCTTTCCTTTAGTGCTTTTCTTATAATCAACCTCAATTCTGTCTACCCAAAGGAACGATAAAAATGAAATAAATGTAAATAATTCATCAACTAGAATACATATTGCTAAGGTTCTAACACTTTCAATTGGTGCATTTGCTAATTCGATTGTATGTCCTACTAACAATGTGATGAAACAAAGTAACATAATACATGCTACTGTATTTGACCTATTGTTTCTTGCTAGATATAGACATAGTACAAATAGAACTAATGCTGTTATTAAATAAAATGGTTGTGTAAAATCGATAAATGGCATAATTTATTTCCTCCTTTGTTATTATGTATATATAATACATTATTAATTTACATTTTTCAATATATTTTGTGTTAATTTTATATTACATTATTATTACAATATTGCAATTTCTTGTATTCCTTTTATTATCTGCTTTTATAGACTCTTAGTGCTCTTAGTAATTTTTTAATACTCTAACCTTAAATAATTTTATTTCCTTTTCTTTATTTTGTTTATTACTGCTCTTATCATTGTCATATTATTTAACACACTGTATGCTACTGCAATTACTAGTGATATTACATTGAATATCCAATACATTGGTGTTGGGATAAATGGCATATATTTTGTATAATAAGCCAGACATACTATTGTGAGTATTATTGTAGGACCTACCCATTTTAATTCTTTTAGCTTTACATATTTTTTTAATTTATTTCTTCTATAAAAATATACTATCAAATCAGCTATTAATGTTGATATACAAGCTGCATAGATGCCTATTAATTTTACCAATAGCAAATCTATTACTAAGTTAATGGTTGCTGCAACTAATGTAGTTGTTCCCATTATCTTAGTGTCTTTAAATGCTGAAAATATTCCACCAAAATAGCTAGACAAGTTAGAATAATATGTTGCGATCATTATTAATGGTATGTAAATATATGCTTCATCATAAGCTTTATTTATTAAAATTGGAAAGGCAAAAGGCATTACTGCGATTAAGCATATCGTTACTGCGAATAATAATCTTTTTGTGTCATGATAAATGCTATTATAATATTTATTTTTATTTTCTTCCTTTGTAATCCTTGCTGCTGATTCCTTCCATGCAGTATAGAAATATCCATATACTACGCTTATTATGTTTGGGAATTTACTTGCCATTGCATAGATTCCATTTGCTGCTGAACTTATTAATTGTGTTAAAATTATTCTGTCTGACATATTTATTATGCTCCATGATATGCTGTTTGGCACAAGTGGAACAGAATATTTTATCATTTCCTTCATTAAAGGCTTATCATATTTTCCAAAATAGTTCCATAATCTTAACATTACAAATATTACAATTGCTGTTGCTATATTTGCTATCGTGTTCGCCCATAGAAGTCCTTCTGCTCCTGCTTTTAGAGCTACTATGAAAAATATATTTAATATTATTGTTACTATTCCTAATATGAAATTAGAAAGTGAGTACAATTTTATTTTGCTTAATCCTCTTGCTAGCGCATTGCTTAGTCCAATGAAAATATTTGAAATAACGAACATTATAAATGCCAAAATTAATGAACTTGTATAATTTATTAAATTAAGTATCAATATCGCTAATGGGATAAATATCGCAATTCCAAATAAAGTATACAATATCGTTTGTCCAATTATTTTCTTTTCCTCTTTTTTGTTGCTGGCATCTATCAAGAATCTAAACATAGATTCTTCCATTAGCAATGTGATTATTGGACATAGAAATAACGATACAGTACATACAAAATCGTAAGTTCCATATTCTGAAGGCGACAGCTTAGATGTGTATAATGGTAACAATATGTACGATATTATTTGTGTACTTATCTTTCCTATTGCTATAATTAAAGTATTTTTTACTAACTGTTTCTTTTGATTCATTTTTCTCCCTTATTTATTTATAATTTTAAGACTCCAATCCTAATAAATCTTGAATTTCATTTTTTAATTCTTTTTTGAAATTTTTATTATTACTATTATATTTTTTTGGAGTAAATTTCATATCTAATAATTTAGGCAAATCTTTGAAATCTCTCATAGGTATAATATAGCCGTCTTTTGCAAATGTTTCTAGAATTTGTTCTTGATGATTATTTACGTGCTCTTTATACTCTTTTTTTCTTGCAACAACTATCATTGTTTTATTCATTTTTAGTCCTTGAATTATTGTGCCAACTCCTGCGTGAGTAATTACAACTCTAGCTTTTTTCATATATCTACTAAATTCTTCTTCAGTAAGATATTTATGAATCTCGATTTTGTCAGATGTATAATCTGTTGATCCTACTTGGGCAATGATTTTTTCCTTAGTATCTAATTTATCAACCGCTTCAATCAGCCTTTTAAACTTTTTATCTTGAGTTCCCAATGTTACAAATATCAATATATCCACCCCCAATATTTAGCTTTAGGATACAATTTCTTCATTTCTTCCCATTGAACTACAAAGGTATCTGCTATCGGGTATACAAGCCTTCCTGCTAGCGTTTTAGTTGTTATATTTGCAAATGTTTCTATCCATATTACTTTTGCTCCAAATAATTTTGCAATATAACACATTGGCACCGCTGTATGAGTACCAGTTGTTACAATTACTTTTGGTTTTATTTTTAAAAATAAGTATAGACTAATAAATATGTTAAGCAAAAATATGAAAAAGTATCTAATTGGTGTTCTCCTTGTTCCATATATTAAGAAATGTGCTTTGTCTCCATATTTTTGCTTTATTTCTTTGCTCGCATCTGTTTTTTCAGTTACGACTGAATAATCATAACTTTCAAAGTCAAGCTGTCTGAGTTCACTTAAATGTCCACCTATACTTGATATAAACATTACCTTTGTCATTTAAAAAGTCCTTTCAACTACTCTATTTTATTTTCATTAGTAATTCTATATATGATTTTTTCGGATACAAAATTCAATATGTTTATTCAATTACATTTTATTTGGAACTTCTATTCCTAAAAGTTTGAGTGAATTTTCTAATGTTACTTTTGTCATGTATGTTAAATACAAACGTGCATTTTGACTTTCTTGGTCATCACTTATTATTTTATTTTTATCATAAAATACTCCATAAGCTTTTGCTACATCTATACTGTATCTTGTAATTATTGAAGGTTCATTTTTTTCTAAGCTATTTAGTATTATTTGCTTGAAACTACTAATTAATTTTATAAGTTTTATACTAGCGTCATCTGTTAATATCTTATAATTTATGCCTTCTTTTATATTTGTATTATTTGTACTGTTTTCCTTTATATCGCCTGTATTTATATCGTTTTCATTTATAGCACTTTTATTTATATCGTCCATATTGTTTTTATTTGTTTCTATTACATTTAAATTATTTTCATTTATATCGTCTGTACCGTTTTTTATTACATTTAGACTGGTTTGCACTATCCTTATTATTTAAAGCTTTTTCTAATACACTTTTAGTTCTTACAGCCATGTATTGAACGTAAGGTCCAGTTTCTCCATTAAAGTTAAGGGCTTCATTTAAATCAAATACTTGATTTTTTATTCTCGACTCTTTTAAATCTTCGAAAATAACTGCCCCTATTCCAACTTGCTTTGATACTACAGCTTTATTGTCCAAGTTTCTATCTTGCATGATTTCTTCTGCTTTTGCAATCGATTCATTTAGCAAATCTTCCACTTTTACAAAATTTCCTTTACGAGTTGACATCTTTCCTTCTGGAAGCATTATCATACCATAACTTACATGCTCTAATCCATTTGTGTATTTTTCATCTAAATCTAAGTATTTAGCCACTTCAAAAATTTGTTTGAAATGTAAATTCTGCTCTTCTCCAACTACATATATACATTTATCATAATCATAAGTTCTAGCTCTATATAAAATTGCTGCTAAATCACGTGTTGCATAGATTGATGAACCATTAGCTTTTTGTATGATGCAAGGTGTTTTTATACCTTTGTCTTCTAAATCTACTACTCTTGCTCCTTGTGATTCTATAAGCTTTCCGTTCTTTTCCAAAATGTCTATAACTTCTTGCATTTTATCTGAATAAAAAGCTTCTCCATTATATGAATCAAATTTTACGTTAAGCAATTCATATATTTTTTGAAATTCTTTTAAGCTTAACTCTTTAAATTCGTTCCATAATTTAACGCAATATTCATCTCCGTCTTCAAGTTTTTTAAATGTTTCTCTACACTCTTCTAGTACATTTTCATCTTGTTCACATAATTCATTTATTCTTTTATATATTTCTGAAAGCTTGTCTATTGGATTTTCAGTTAAATCATAATCCTTGCCCCACCTTTTATATCCTTCTATTAGTTTTGCAAATTGGGTACCATAGTCTCCTAAATGGTTTAGGCTCAAAGTTTCAAAACCACAGTTTTTATAAATTTTATAAAGTGAGTTTCCTATTATAGTTGTTTTTAAATGTCCAATATGAAATGGCTTAGCAATGTTAGGTGAAGAATATTCTACTAATACTTTCTTTCCTTGTCCAATATTCATTTTGCCATATTCATCTTTTTGCTCATCAAATAATTCAATTGCTTGTTTTACAATTTGAGATTTATCAATATAAAAATTTAAATAGCCACTTACTGATTCCACTTTTTCTATCATTGAAATATTGTTTTTCTGCTTTATTTGTGTATCATCATTTTCTTGCACATTTGAGTTTGTTTGTACTTCTTCATCTCTTTGTGTGTCTTTATTTTCTTGCACGTTTGAATTTGTTTTTGCTTCTTCATTTTCTTGCTGTTTTGAACCTGCTTTTACATCATCACTAATCTGTGCCTTCAACCTGTCAGCTATCATGTTTGGAGCTTGTCTTAATATTTTTGCAAGCCTAAAACAAGGGAAGGCATAATCTCCGTTGCTTTCCTCTTTTGGAACTTCTATATAATCTTTTATGTCATTTTCAGTTAGTTCGCAACTGTTATCAATGCTTTCATCCTTCATGCAATTTTGTAAATTAGTAAATATTAATTTCGCTATTATCTCTTTGAAATCCATACAACTCTCCTAACCATTAATTATGATCTACTCTTTAATTCTTTGCATTTGTTTAATTACGATTTGCTCTTTAAGCTTTGCGTTTGTTTAATTATGATTTACTTTGTAATTGTTTGTATTCTTTTAATCATACTTTGCTTTATAATCATATAATCATTTAAAACCTATTCTTTTCCTTGTAATTGCTTGCGTTCTTTTTTTATTATCTTTATATAACGTACATTACTTTGCAAAAATCTTTTGATTCTTTTTGGTTCTACTGTAATTCTATACAACCACTCCAAATGGTATTTTAAAAACATTTTAGGAGCTCTTTTTTTCATACCGCTTAATACATCAAAACTTCCACCTACTCCAACAAATATGCCTTTATTAAAGTCTTTTAAATTTTCATAAATTAATATTTCTTGATTAGGTATTCCTAAAGCTACTAGAACAACATCAGGTTTTGCTTTTTTTATTTTTTCAAATATTTCTTGTTTATTTTCTACATATCCGTCGACTGCTCCTGCAATAACTAAGTCAGGATATTGTTCATCAATTTTTTGTGTGAATTTTTCTATTACTTCTTTTTTGGCTCCGAATAAAAATATACTCTTTTTATGTTCATTGCATTTTTCTAATAAATAATTTACGAAATCTATTCCTGTAATTGTTTTATTAATCTCTTTAATTTCAAACATTTGGGCACCTTTTACAATGCCAATTCCGTCAGGTACAATAATTGTTTGATCATCTAATAATGCGTTTTTTAAGATTTCGTTTTCTTCGGCAATCATCAATGTTTCAGGGTTCGCTGTTATTACAAACATTTTTTTCTCATCTATTAGATTTTTTTCTGCAAGACTATAAAATTCTTTTTGGCTTCCCTTATATATTTTTTGAAAATATTCTTTCATTAAAATACCGTTCCTTTTTATCCTATTTTAGTTGCTGTACTTTTCTATTATCGCGTCTACTATTTTCTTACTTGCATTTCCGTCTCCATAAGGATTCTTGGCTACACTCATTTTTTTATACTCTTCTTCATTTTCTATTAATTCTTTTGTTAAATTAAATATGTTTTCTTCATCTGTTCCTGCTAGTTTCAAAGTTCCTGCTTCAATTCCCTCAGGTCTTTCGGTAGTTTCTCTTAAAACTAAAACTGGCTTTCCAAGTGACGGAGCTTCTTCTTGTATTCCACCACTATCAGTTAAAATTAGATATGATTTGTTTATAAAATTATGAAAATCTATTACATTTAATGGATCTATTAGCTTTATTTTTTCATTACCGTCTAAATATTCTTTTGCCAACTTTCTGACTTTTGGATTAAGATGAACTGGATAAACTGCTTTAACATCATCATACATACTTACGATTCTTTTTAATGTTTTGAAAATATTTTCCATTGGCTTTCCAAAATTTTCTCTCCTATGAACTGTAACCAAAATCAATTTGTCATCTCCAACCCAGTCCAATATTTCATTTTTATAATCATTTTTTACAGTAGTTTTCAAAGCATCTATCGCAGTATTGCCTGTTACGAATATTGTATCTTCATTTTTTCTCTCTGCCAATAAATTATTTTTGCAAGCTTCAGTCGGAGCAAAATTTATATCTGCTAAAACTCCTACCATTTGTCTATTCATTTCTTCCGGGTAAGGAGCGTATTTATTATATGTTCTTAAACCTGCTTCAACATGACCAATGTCAACTTGATTGTAATATGCTGCTAAAGCTCCTGCGAAAGTCGTTGTCGTATCTCCATGTACTAACACTATGTTAGGTTTTTCTTCTCTAATAATTTTTTCTAGTCCAGTTAGCACCTTGCTTGTTATATCATTTAAAGTTTGATTTTCTTGCATGATATTCAAATCGTAGTCAGGCACTATATCAAATACTTCTAATACCTGATCTAGCATTTGTCTGTGTTGTGCTGTAACACAGACAATACATTTTATCTCTTTTCTTGACTTCAATTCTTTTATTACTGGTGCTAATTTTATTGCTTCAGGTCTAGTCCCAAATATCAACATTACTTTAATCATCTTTACATCTCCACTTATCGTTTTATTTATTTTCTATTTATTTTTTAATAGTTTATTGTCATTTATTTTCTGTATCAAATTTTCTGTTTTGTTCTAATTAATTTTGTTATTTTCATTAATCCATTATTTTTCATTATTATATCATTTACTTTTAATTATATCATTTATTTTTTAATTTTTTATAAATGCAATATAATTTTATGTTAAATTTATTATTCATTTTCATCCTTAGATGTTCATTTTTCCAAGCCTTTTTACCAAGCCAAGAGCCTAGAAAAACGTGCACTGTAAGCGAATCTTTAGAAGGATTGCAAAGTACGCCGTCTTTATACACTTTTATCCCTTCTTTAAGCAATTGCTCTTTATTTCCTAACTCACAGCCATATTTATTTATCAAAATATTCGATACAGATATTGTATTGTTATCTTCAAATTTAAAATCCATATCAACATCATCATAGTAATCCAACATATCTTTTACAAATGGGTGCTTGGCTTCAGCTCCAAAAACTGCAGTAAATGGATAATTAGCATTTTCATATCCAACAAATGCTCTATTGTCTAGCAAGCTGTCCAATTTATCAATTACAAAAACATCTGTATCTAAGTAAATACCACCTTGTTCATATATCGCATACGCTCTAACGTAATCACTAACAAATGCCCACTTTTTCGCTTCGTATGCTCTTTTTACAAATGGGTGCGAATTAATGTCAAAATTATCTTCGTTCCACTCGATTATTTCATAATCCTTTAAGTGTTTTTTCCATGTTTTCATGCACTTTTGGATTGCTTTTGGCTTTTCCTTTTTTCCCATCCACACATAATGGATTTTTTTAGGTATTGACATTTTTAATTGTTCCTTTCAATTTGCTGAAATGCTATTTATTTTTCAATATTCCAAATCTATAAACAAATTTGTATTGTTTTGTTATGAAGTAATATATTACTGCAATTATGAAATTTATTATAGTAAATACTACTCCTGAACCTATACAAATAGCCAAATTTGAGTATTGCTTTGGCAATATTATATAGAAGATTGCTCCTAGGCAAATTATGAATAATGTGTTTAGCGCAAATCTCAAGTAATATTTCCATACATTTTCATGTATTATTTTCTTGAATATTACAAAAGGTTTTGTAAACAAATCTGCTAAAATCATTGATACTATTGTTCCAACCAACACTCCTGCTATTCCCATATATTGTACTAAAATAATTGATAAGCATAAATTAATTATTACTTCTAAAATAACAAATCTTTTTACTTCTTTAAATTTTCCTGAAGAAAATGTAAAGACTTTAAGCGGAATTTTTACAATTTGGTAAAATAGTATAATTGTAAATAGCAATGCCAATATTGTACTTGTATGTATATTTCCATTATACCATATATTTATAAATTGATTAATAAATAAGAATAATGGTACACATATTATTGTTGCCACAAAGAATACAAATTCATTAAATTCATTAAATACCTGTATTCCCTTGTCTTTTGCAGATACTAGCATATCTCCAACGCTTGACATCGTAGCTCCTGCTATTTTGTCCACTAATTGCCTTATTCCTTCTACAAAGTAATTGTAAGTTGAATAAATAACTACAAACTTTAACCCAATTACCTTAGAGATAATAATTATATCTATATTGCTTGTCACTAAATTGCCCAAAGTATTTACAAATAAATCTTTTACGTCTTTTATCATCGAGAAATCTTTCTTCTCTTTGAAATCAACTTCTTTATAATTTTTCTTAAATAGATAATGAATTATTACATTACCTATAATACTACAAATAACCAAAGAAATCAATATTTCCGGTAAACCTAATCCGCTACATACAATTATTATTTCTACAATTGTTTTTAATATAGTCACTCCTTGAAATACTGTATTTGGTATGTATTTCTTTTGATCAGCTTCAAATAGCACTCTATATGGAATTGTGAAATAATAAATTGCTTGACTTACTAAATAAATTATAAAAGTAATCTGTGTGTATGAAAAATCAAAGCTATTATCTTTTATGAAAAATCCTACAAAAAATGAGATAATGAATCCTACAACTAATATTAATGTTCCTACAACATTGAATATAACTTTTGATGCTGCCATTATTGAACTGATTTTTTTGTTATCTTTTTCACTTATTGGTTTATAAAGTCTGAAAAGTAAAGCTGTTCCTACACCACCTTCTAATAATACCAAATAACTTATAATTTGTCCATATAATTGGTACAAGCCTAATTGGTCATTGCCTAGAATTTGGATAAACAACTTTGATCTAAATAATCCTAATAAAAGTATCACTATTTGCGGAACTGCATCTGTTAAAAAGTTAATAATAGTTGATTTAGTTCTACTCTTCATTATTATTTACAATCCCTTTCTTCGCTTATAAAATCTCAATCTTAGGAAATATACATAAAAATTTGCATATTTCTATCATTTTATTTTTATCATATTCGTTTTTAACAATAATCGTT
>CANRBO010000023.1 GCA_947628885.1 uncultured Clostridia bacterium
TATGTGTTTTTATATTTCTAATTGGATTATTACAAGGAAAAGAACCTATACAGATGTTTATGACAGCTGTAAGTTTAGCTGTGGCAGCAATTCCAGAGGGATTGGTTGCTGTTTCAACTATTGTGCTTGCTACAATTGTTATTTCTTTTGCGAAATTATCAAAGCCTGCTTTTCCTGCAACTTTAACAGCAGTTCCAGCTTTTAATCTTTTTGAGATTGCTCCTTTCTTTTCTGGCATAACAAATAATTTGCACGTGATTGTTGATGTGCCATCATATACATCAAAAGAAAGCAAAAACTTGCCTGTTTTCTTAAGTTCTGTTGGATCTGCTACATTTACTATTTCTCCAACTATCTGAATTGCGGTTGTATCCATGCCAATGTCTTCAATTTTGATTAAATCTTCTTTTATATTTGCATTTCTTCCATAAATTAAATTTGGATCTGCTGGTTCTGCATTATTTTCTGCATCATTTTGTGAGTTTGAATTTTTATTTTTCCAGTTACCATTTCCTTGATTATTTGCATTATTCCAGTTGTTATTACCTTGTGCATTATTGTTGTTCCAGTTGCCATTTCCTTGTCCATTATTGTTCTTCCAATTACCGTTTCCTTGTCCATTATTGTTCTTCCAATTGCCATTTCCTTGTCCATTGGCGTTTTTCCAGTTACCGTTTCCCTGACCGTTACCGTTCTGCCTACTGTTACTTGCTTGTCCGTTTATATTTTTCTTATTGTTTGCGTTATTGCTATTTGTATTTTCTGTGCTACCTGCTGGCACACCATTTTGAACTGTACCTTCTTCTCCTTCTTGTTGCATTGCTTGAACTCTTGCAGAATTTATTGCAAATTCTTTTATCATATTTTCTTTTTGCTCTAAGAATTCGCTTTCATTTTTTTGTACATTTTCTTCTATAAAATTTACCTTATAATTTTTTCCATAAATATTATTTATAAAATTAGTTATTTTTGTATTTATTCCTTGCTTTTCAAGCAATACTTTTCCTTTCAAATTCAAGTGTGTATTTATTGTTCCATTTTCAATATCTATACTACTTCCTTTTAAAAATGCCTTAATAACTGGAACTCTTTTTGACATATATGCCAATATATCTTTCCAGTCTTTTACTATTCTTTCATCTAATTTAAACTTTTTATTTTCATCTTTTCCGCTTGACTTATTTAAAAGCTCATTATTGTCGCTTGACCTATTTACTTCATCTAAGGCAAGCTCATTATTGTCACTTGACTTATTTAATTCATCTAAAGCAAATTCATTATTTTCACTTAGCTTTTTTGCTTCATTTAATTCATTTTTTGTTTCTTGATTAAATGGAATAATATTACTTTCATTTACTTCAGGAAATGAGATTTTGAAATTCACTTCATTTAAATTGAATCTCTTTTTTGCATAAGATTCAAACTTTTCTATTTCAGGAATTGGAATAAAATCATCAGTTTGCAAAAAAAGCTCTAATCTATTTGTTTTTTTATACAAATTTACATTAGAGATTTTTGCATTAGCTAGTGCAAAACTTTCTGTATTATAATCACCAAATACCATTTTTACTTCTTTTAATTGTTCCAAAATTTTGCCCCCATTTTTATCTAACAATTTTATTTACACGATTCTTCCTATATCATTAAAAGCTACTACTATTGAAAATATCATCAATGCTATGAATCCTGCAGATTGAATACTTGCTTCTATATTCTTATTTATTGGCTTTTTTCTTATTCCTTCAACTATAAGTAATACAATTTTTCCACCGTCTAATGGTATTATTGGAAGTAAATTAGTTACTCCTAGTGATACAGAAATAATTGAAAGCAAATAAATAAATTCCGTTATTCCTGATGTTTTCGATACCATTTCTGATATTCCGATTGGTCCTACCATATCATTTATATTGGTTTTTCCACTAAATAATTCTACTATTCCTAATGCCATACTTCTTATTAGCTCTCCAATCGCCTGCATAGCGTATTGCAAAGCTTCCAAAAAGTTTGGCTCTTTTACTATTAAATATCTTACAAAGATAAGTATTCCATAAGCAAGCAATCCAAATATTATGTTTACCAAAGCTCCAGCCGCAACTACAGCAATTCTTTTTGGTATACTTGCCTTGCTAAATGAACCCTGTTTGTCTGAATCTTCTTCTTCCCCTTCTAAATTTACAAAACCACCCAACGGAATAAGTCTAATCTCGTATTCGGTTTGTTTGCCATGTTTTTGCCATATCTTAGGTCCGAATCCAATCGCAAATTCATTTACTTTAATCTTACAAATCTTTGCAACTACATAGTGTCCAGTTTCATGTATAAGTACTAAAAATCCTAACAAAAAAATTATCTTTAACGCTGTTATCAAAAGTCTGTTTCCTCCTAATTCAATCTATATTATAAACAGTGTTAATAAAATGTATGCAAACGGAATTATAAATATAACGCTGTCAAATCTATCTAACATCCCGCCATGTCCTGGTATAATCTCGCTGAAATCTTTTACATTACAATATCTCTTTATTGCTGATGCAGTTATGTCGCCTATTTGCCCTATAACCGACAAAATAATTAATATAAGTGATATTGCTAAATAATTTATAGTCAATGAGAATACATTATTTATAATTATTGTATACACTAATCCAATTACTAGAGCTCCAATTACGCCTGCCACACTACCTTCAATGGTTTTATTTGGACTGATTTTTGTAAATTTGTGTTTTCCAAAATTTCTTCCAATAAAGTATGCACAAGTGTCGCTCCCCCATGCTGCAATTATTACATACCATAGATAAATTTTTCCATTTATGTCTATGCATCTAATCTGATCTAAAAAGAAAAATGTAATCGGTATATAACATATTCCTAAAAAAGTAACTGCAACATCTATTATATTTTTCTTGCCATTTGAGAAAAATAATTCAGTTGCTAGAGCTAATATTGAGATTGGAAGTATCGCTACAATAGCTCCCCACATTACGTTTTTGTCTACAAAATTCAGCAATATAATCAACACACTAATTATGTATCCCAACCATGTTGATGGATTTGCCTTATTTTCACTTTTAAAACAAGTAAAATACTCATACATGCATATAATTGATAATGCAGAAATTATTATGTCAAATACTAAATCATTTGCGAATATGAACACTACTAGCACTAAAGGAAAACCCAACAAAGCACTTATTACTCTAGTAAGTAAGCCTGTTTTCTTTTTTTCCATTGCTTATACCCTTTCTTTTCTCTAAAAATATAGAGAAATTTTGTCTATTTTCCAATTTGTCTATGATGCATAAAGAATATTTGTCTATTTTCCAATTCTTCTATGACGATTTGAAAAATCTTCTATAGCTTTATCTATATCTTCTGTTGTAAAATCTGGCCAATATTTATCTAAGAATAAAAATTCAGAATATGTAATTTGCCATGGTAAGAAATTGCTTGTTCTGTACTCTCCGCTTGTTCTTATAAGTAAATCCGGATCTTCTTGTCCATAAGTATATAAATTATCAGAAAATACTTTTTCATCAATATCTTCTATTTTTAATTTTCCGTCAAGCACATCTTGAGCAATGTTTTTAGTTGCTCTAACTATTTCTGCTCTGCCACCATAATTAAAGGCAATATTTAATTGTAATCCTGTGTTGTCTTTAGTTTTTTCCTCCATTTTTATCATCTTTTTTCTGATATTTTCAGGCACTCCTGATTTATCACCAAGTATTCTTAACTTAATATTTTCTAAGTCAGCATTTTTTAAAAATCTATCAAGATATAATTCCAAAATTTTAATTATTGCGCCAACTTCTTCCTTTGTCCTCTTCCAATTTTCTGTTGAGAAAGCATATACGGTTAAATATTGTAATCCTATTTTATTACAATACTTTGATACTGTTTCTAAAACTTCTGCTCCTTTTTTATGTCCTAAACTTGTTTCTAACTTATTTTCTTTTGCCCACCTTCTGTTACCGTCCATAATTATCGCAATATGCTTGATTGTATCCATAAACAATTTCCTTTCTTAATTTATATTTATGTAAACATGATTTCTATTTAAAATTACCGAATAGCTAAATTTATCAAATAACTAAACAGACATAATTCTATTATGTTAAACAGACATGATTTCTGTTTCTTTTTTAGTAAAAATTTCATCAATTTTTGCAACATTTGCATCTGTTACCTTTTGTATTTTGTCTTCTAAGTCTCTTTCTTCATCTTCTGAGATTTCGCTATTCTTTAGCCTTGATTTAGCTTCATCCATTTCATCTCTTCTTATATTTCTTATAGCAATTTTTGCATCTTCTGACATTTTCTTAATATCTTTTACAATTTCTTTTCTTCTTTCTTCTGTAAGCTCCGGAAATGCTAAACGAATTACCTGTCCGTCATTTACTGGATGAATTCCTACATCAGCGATTTCAATTGCTTTTTCAATCTGTGAAATAATACTTTTGTCCCATGGTTGTATAACAATTAATCTTGCCTCTGGTACAGAAATACTTGCAACCTGATTAATAGGTGTTGGCACACCATAATATTCAACTTGTACCTTATTTAATATTGCTGGATTTGCTCTCCCAGCTCTTACTTCTTGATAATTATCTTGCAAATTATCAATTGCCTTTTCCATTTTTTCGTTCATAACTTCTAAACTCATAAAATCCTCCTTTTAATTAAAAACGCATTTTTGAAAATAACTAATTTTGTTTTAACAATTTAGATATTTTATCTTATTCACTCTCTTCACTTATTACTCGACTTTTGTTCCTATATTTTCTTCTTTTGCTGCTCTAATTATATTTTGAGGGTCGCTCATTGCAAATACAACAAGTGGTATTTCATTATCTTTGCATATAGATATTGCAGTTGAATCCATGACCTTCAAATCTTTTTCCAATATTTCTTGATAGGTTACATAATCTATTTTTTCGGCTGTTGGGTCTGTTTTAGGATCTGCAGTATAAACTCCGTCTATTGTTTTTGCCACTAAAATTACATTGGCTCCAATTTCAGCTGCTCTTAAAGCTGCTGCTGTATCTGTTGAGAAAAAAGGACTTCCAGTACCACAAGAAAAAATTAAAATTCTTCCTTTTTCCAAATGTCTCATTGCTCTTCTTTGAGTAAATGGCTCTGCAATTTGTCTCATTTCAATCGCAGTTTGAAGTCTAGTTGCAATACCTCTTTTTTCAATTGCATCTTGAAGAGCTAAACCGTTCATTGCTGTTGCTAACATTCCCATATAATCTGCTGTTGTTCTAACCATATTAGGTCCATATTTACCTCTCCAAAAGTTTCCGCCACCAACTACAATCGCAATCTCAACTCCTAAATCATATAATTCTTTTATGGCATCACATATTCCATTTAATGTACCTTCATCAATGCCTGTCTTATTTTCTCCTGCTAGTGCTTCTCCACTTAATTTTAATAATACTCTCTTATACAATTTCATCCTCCTATTATTAATTCATTTTTTTGCAAATTTATGTTAATTTATATATTAATTTAAATGTATTCTATCACATATAATTTAAAACTTAAAGAGAATTTTAAAAATATATAAAATAAATTTTACTTATCAAAATAAATTTTTATTATTTTACAAAGTCACACTTAGCTTTCCACTTAGCAAACATTGTTGAAATAAATAATTAAATATGACTATTAATTATTTAAATTTTAAAAACAAAAATAAATCAAAATTGTGCACAATTTTGATTTATTTTTGTTTTTTATTTATTTCATCAACTAGATATCATATTTTTTTGATTTTGCATAAGCTATAGAACCTATAACTATTGCAGCTATTCCAACTATTGTTATCATATATATATCATTTTCTCCAGTTTGTGGTAAATCTTTTTCTGTACCAATTTCATTAATTTTTACTACATTAGTTGGTGGTGTTACTGTTGAATTAGCAGTTGGTGTAGCTGTAAGAGTATTTGCAGGAGTTACTGTAGAATTACCGTCAACTGTATTTCCTGTTGATGTATCATTACCTCCACCTGAAGTTCCGTCTGCTGTTAAATCAATATTCAAAGCTTTAACTGAACCAGCCAATACAAATATACTAATTAAAACAACAATTAAAGATACTACTACATTTTTACTTAAATTTTTCATCATAACGTTCTCCTCACTTTTTTCTAATTGATAATATTATTATATCTATTTTTATAGAAATTATAGCATGAAAAATATTACAATTTTCATACTATATATATTTTATACTTTTTTCTTATATAAGTCAACATTTTTTTTAATATTTTTTAAAAATTTTTATGTTTTTTTCATAATACTGTATTTCTCGACAAATTTTAACTTTAAATGTCACTTTTTTACATTATTACACATTAAATTTGAATTCTACGATGTCTCCTTCTTGCATAACATAATCTTTACCTTCTAGTCTAACTAATCCTAATTCTTTAACTTTTTGATAATTTCCATATTTCACTAAATCATTATATGAAACTATTTCCGCTTTTATGAATCCTCTTTCAAAATCCGAATGAATCTTTCCAGCTGCTTGTGGTGCTTTAGTTCCTCTCTTTATTGTCCATGCTCTAACTTCTTTCTTTCCTGCAGTCAAAAATGACATTAATCCTAAAAGTTCATAACTAGCTCCTATAACTTTATCAAGTCCTGATTCTTCTAAGCCTAGTGCTTCAAGCATTTCTTCTTTGTCACTACCTTCTAATGCTGACAGTTCTTCTTCAATTTTAACACATAATGTTATTACGTCTGCATTTTCATTTTTTGCATATTCTCTAACTTCTTTTACATATTCATTGTCTGCTTTTCCAATATCACTTTCTGAGATATTTGCTACATATAAGATTGGTTTCATTGTTAAAAGAAATGCATCTTTAATAATTTCTTTTTCTTCATCCGAAAGATCTAATACTCTAGCTGGTTTTCCTTCTTGCAAAGCATTTCTAACCTTTTTAAATGTATCTTCTTCTTGAATATATTTTTTATCACCTTTTGCAAGTTTTGCAGCTCTTTCTATTCTTTTATTTACTGTCTCCAAATCTGCTAAAATTAATTCTAAATTTATTGTTTCTATATCTCTAATTGGATTTATATTCCCGTCAACATGAACTATATTAGAATCATCAAAACATCTTACAACCTCTAATATAGAATCGGTTTCTCTTATATGTGATAGAAATTTATTTCCTAAACCTTCTCCTTTACTTGCACCTTTTACCAATCCAGCAATATCAACAAATTCAATAATTGCATGTGTGATTTTATCTGATTCATACATTTTAGCCAATATATCTAATCTTTCATCAGGCACAGGAACGACTCCAACATTTGGTTCTATTGTACAAAAAGGATAATTTGCACATTCTGCTCCTGCATTTGTGATACTGTTAAAAAGTGTACTTTTGCCTACATTAGGTAATCCAACTATTCCAATTTTCATTTTAATTTTATTCCTTTCCAAAGGCACAAATAGAAATGAAAGATTATTTTCTTTCAAACTAATTTTATTCCTTATATAATATTTAGGTTTTAAAAGGCTACCAATAAACCCTTATATGACTATAAATTTTACTTTTTAATTGTACCAAATTTTTTGTTTTTTTTCAACATTTTTTTATGTTTAATTATTTAATTTTCAACATTACTTTTAATTTTTCACTTAATGTATTTTTTATTGTATTGATACTTTTTTACTTATTTTTAGCTTTATAATTTATTTTATGTCAAATTTCATTTTATTTTCATAATATATATAAATATGGTTTGTTAAAACCATGAAAAAGAAAGGATTATAAAAATGGAATTAGATGAAAGAAAATTTGAACCAGTATGCCCAATAGTTGATGTTGACGGTTATATAGCTAATGGAAAACAATATGACTTAGATATTACTTTGGCTCAAGACAACAGAGATGTAATCTATGGAGTAGTAAAAAACTGCTTTAAAGACCCAGTAAAAGATGCAGTCGTAAAGCTTGTCGAAGTTGATTACAAAATGGGCAAAAAAGAATTAAAACCTGTTTCTCATACTTTTACTGATGACGACGGCGAATTTGTTTTCGGACCACTTTGCCCTGGCAAAAAATATTCAGTTCAAGTTTGGGCTAATTCAGTAGATCATGTAAAAATTTGTGCAAAATGTCATCGTGAAGGAAGCTGTTTGCAAGGTGTAAAACTTGAGTGTAAATGTAAAGGTGACTTTGACAGTGACTATGATTTTGAAGATAAATTTCCATGCATGAAGGAAGAAAATCATAAACACTGTGATGACAAAAAAGAAGAAATGAAACCTGAATGTCCTTGTACTCCTAAAAAAGAAAGTCAAAACTGCGGTTGCGGCAAATATTAATATCGAGTACTAGTTAGTTTTAATGAATATTACAACAATTAGCCTAGTATGTTTTGTATATTTTGAGCAATAGCTCAAAAAGAACTAAAAAAGCAATAAATAATGAAATTTAAAATCTTATTTATTGCTTTTATACTTTCATGTTTTTGTTTTCAATTTTTTTGTTTTATATGTTTAGTTTATTTTATTCATTTTTGCACTTAAATTTATTTTATATTTTTTATGTTAATCAGTAGTTAAAGCATCTATTGAATTAACCACTTCGCTCAAACCTGGGAATATGGCATCTTGTAGATTTTCATCAACATTTAATTTCCACTGATTTTCTACCTTATTTAACATTATTTCCTTTGTTACTGACATCGTACCAATAGATTCATCTGCTAAATATTCATTTAATAAACTAATACCTTGTTCATTTGAAATCTCTTCACCATTTATAAATCTTTGATAAATACTTTGTGTCCATTTTGTCAAGGCATTTCTAAAATTTTTATTTGTTGTTTCCACAGTAACAACTGCTGTATCTCCTTCTGTTTTTATAGAATCTATTTTATATTCAAATTCAGAGAAACAATTTTTTTCTAAGTCACTCATCTCATCTCCAACATCTAAACCTTCTACCAATGAATCCATTATTTCTTCATAAGATACATAACTATTGATTACATTAATATTCTCATTTTTTAATGCATTAAATGTTCTCATAACTGCATAATATGGAGATTTAGAAAAAAATACTATTCCAACTATTACAGCAATTATAACAATAATAGTAATAAATAGTCCAATCCATTTAGTATAACTCTTTTTATCTTTTCTTTCTATTGTAACAGTTCCTTTAATTTTTGATTCTGTTTTAGGTGTTGCTACCGTTTCTGCTTTTACTTCTGTTTTTGGCACTTCTGTCTTTTCCACTTTAATATCTTTTTTTTGTTCTACTTTTGCCTTTGTTTTTGCCTCATTATTTTTGCTACTTTTTTTATTTTCCTCTTTCTTCATTTCCTTAGCCCTCTCTTTCTTCAACAATTCTCTCTATATATATTATCATATATTTAGTCATATTTTCAAGACATTTGCTAAATTTTAATATAGACCTTATAATTTTTTTATGGTTTTAATGAAGTAATTGGTACTATATAAATACCTGTTTGAGGATCTTGGACAACTGCTTCATAATGTCCAACAATAATACACATAAATTTAGGTTTTTTCTCCACATTATTATAAAATGTAGTTAAACTTTTCTTTGCATCTTCAATTCCTTTTGACGTCAATTTTATTTCTACTGCTCCATATTCTCCGTCTTTAAATTCCAATATACTATCTATTTCATCACCTGATATATTATCCCTAAAATGATATAATTTTCCATCCAAATAATCCATATAAATTCTTAAATCTCTTTCTACCAATGCTTCAAATAATAGTCCAAAAGTATTAAAATCATAAAGTAATTTTTGTACAGTTAGATCAAGACATGCACATGCAAGAGATGGATCTATGAAATGTCTTTTAGCAACTTTGCCTACCCTAGATGATGAACGGTAATTCAAGCTAAATGCATCTTGATTTTCTATTAAGTGTAATCTATCAAGACAATCAATATAATCCATTATTGTTGTTCTACTTTTGATTAATTCATCGTCATTTTCGTAATCTTCAATATCTTTTACAATAGTTTTACTTCCTACAAGGGTACTTTCATTTCTTGCTAATGATCTAAGTATCATTTTCATTTTATTTCTATCTCTTTGTTTTCCATTATCTTCATTTATGTCTTTACTTAATAAGGATTCAATATAACTATTTGGTATTAAACCTATATCTTTTATATCTTTATCGTTATTGGCAGGCCATCCCCCTCTAATAATATATTCCGCTATTTTATCAAGTTCTATTTTTTTTATATATCCACATTTCACATTAGAATTAAGCATATCTGTTATAGATACATCTCCTGTAGAATCTCCTGTTTCATATAAACTCATTGTATACATTTTTAATCTTGCAATTCTTCCTGCTCCTGAGTGAAATACTTTCTTTGATTCTTCATTATTTAATGTTGTAGATCCTGTTAATATAAATTTTCCTTTTTGATTATCTTCGTCACACTCATGTCTAACAGCATCCCATATTTCAGGCACAAGCTGCCACTCATCAATAAGTTGAGGTCTTAGCTTATTAAAAATATATTTAGGATTAGTTTCAGCTAAATTCCTTATATCTTTTTCTGTTAGATATGTTACACTTTCTGCATGATTTAATGATGTCCATGTTTTTCCACACCATTTTGGTCCTTCTATACATAAAGCGCCAAAAACTTTTATATATCTATCAATCTTTTCATCGATTAATCTCAATTTGTAATCTTTTTTTGTTAAAGCCATTTTCTATCCCACCTTCTTTTATTACTATATCATTTTGATGAACATTTGTCAAGTTTTTCAATGAACATTTGTCAACATTTTTGTTGAACATTTATCAGTATTTTTGGTGAACATTTGTTAATATTTTTTCTATTTTATATATATTCTATTTTGTAACATATTATTTCCAAAAATGTCGCTTGTTTTCTAAAATAATTCAAAATGGTCTAACAAAATTTTTACTCCCATTAGAATTAATATTATTCCACCAATTATTTCAGATTTATTTTTTAATTTATCTCCAAATTTATTTCCCATTTTTACGCCTAAAAATGACATTGCAAAAGTAATGGTTCCTATCAATAACAATGGTGTTAGAATATGTATTTTCAAAAATGCAAATGATACTCCAACCGCTAATGCGTCGATACTTGTTGCTACTGCCAATATTACCATTGTTTTGAAACCCACATCATCATTAATGTCATTTTCATCATTTTTCAGCGATTCTTTTATCATATTTATTCCTATAGCTGTCAATAATCCAAAGGCTATCCAGTGATCTAATGTTGAGATTGCTTTTTCGAATTTTATTCCTAATAAATATCCAATCAATGGCATTAATGCTTGGAATACTCCAAAATATGTGGCTATAATAATCCCTTTCTTGGTACTTCCGTGCTTCATTGCCAAACCTTTACAGACTGCTACTGCAAAAGCATCCATTGCCAAACCAACGCTTATCAAAATAATTTCCAACAAACTCATACAAATACACTTTCTAGCTAATTACCCCTACTAATAGCAATGCAATTACTATTATTCCGAGTACAATTCTGTAATATCCAAATACTTTGAAATCATGCTTTTTAATATATGCCATTAAAAATCTAATTATTAACATTGATATTACAAATGATACAATTACTCCTACTAGCAAAACAGCTAGTTCGGCACCTGTAAAGCCAAATCCAAATTTTAAAATTTTTAAAAGGCTGGCTCCTGCCATTGCTGGTATTGCTAAATAAAATGTGAATTCTGCTGATACTATTCTTGATATTCCTATTAATAATGCTCCTATAATTGTTGCTCCTGAACGTGATGTTCCTGGAAAAATTGCTGCTATTAATTGGAATAAGCCTATTATTATTGCCTGTTTGTATGTTAAATCTTTTATATCATTTACCTTGGAATTTTTTCTTTTCATTTTCTCAATTACAATAAATGCTACACCTACTACAATCAACATAATTGCAATACACATTGGGTTATAAAAATGTTCATCTGCAAAGTCGTCAATTCCTAATAAAACAATTGCTACTGCTGGCAAACAACCAACTATGATTTTTCCCCACAAATTCAATATTTGCTTGTCTGTTTTTATACTTTTACTTCCATGTTTTGATTTTTCTAATTTAAATGGCCATATTGATTTGAAATACAATACCACAACTGCAAGTATTGCTCCAAGCTGAATTACAACTTCGAACATATCCCAAAAGCCTTCTGATAGTCCTTCAAATTTTATAAAACTTTCTGCTAAAATTAGATGTCCTGTGCTACTTATTGGTAGCCACTCAGTAATACCTTCTATTATTCCAAAAATAATTGCTTTAAAAATATTTAACATTTGCGTTCTCCTTTTTTAACTATTTAATATTTATGCTCATTTTAATAAAATATTTTCTTTACATTAATATTTTAACATTACACAACAATAATGTAAACAATTTTAGTAAAAACATGAATATAGATTATTTTTTTATGCCTTGCTGTCGCAAATTCCATTATGCCTTCATGGCTGTGCAATTAATTTACTTCATAAGGCTTACATAATGCCATTCGGCGCTTGTATGTAATTTGCTTCATTCGCCCTACGCTAACGCTCCGGTTGGGCGCTGCGCGGCGTATTCAAAAATAACCTATATTCATGTTTTTAATTATCTTATATTCATTAAAAAAATCTAATTATTATAAAC
>CANRBO010000024.1 GCA_947628885.1 uncultured Clostridia bacterium
AGATATATAATATTGATAGTAGGAATAATACTATTAATAGGAACAGGAGCATTTACTATCAAGAAATATGTAGTTTAAAAAAATTATTACAGAATTTTAGGAAGGGTTAATTTAGGATGAATCAGATTTTATCTATGAATCAAGAGCCACGAAAATATGAAAGAGAGGAAGCTTATCAAAAAAATAATCAAACAGCAATCAAAACAGCTTCACAATTGCAATCAATTCAACGAGCAAATATGACAAGTAATAAAGCAGATTTATCAAAAGTAATAAAAATCTTTTGCATAGTTATTATAGTTTTTGGAGTGGTTTTAATAGGACAGTCAACATATGCCATGATAGCCAATAGAGAAAAAAATAAAGATAATGTTATAGTTTCAGAGGACAGAATGGGAAAAGAAACTAAGATAACAGTTGAAACTAATTATCCAATTAGGTCATTTATATACAAATGGAACGACGGAGAAGCTGTAGAAGTAGCAGGAAATGGTACAATCAAATTCGAAGCTACAATACAAATTCCAAATGGAAATAACATATTAAACATGACAGTAATTGACTATTATGGCTCTGAACATAAATTGCATAATAAGCAATATATATATGAAAGTACAGATGTTGAAAAGCCTGAAATACAAATTGGAAAATCAGGAGTAAAACTTAATGTCACAGCAACAGATAATGTAGAAATGGCTTATGTCACATATAAATGGAATAACGACGAAGCTATAAGAATTGATGTAAATGAAAATGATAAGCAAAAAATTAGTACAGATATAGATGTATTAGAAGGTCGAAATCAGCTTACTATTGTTGCAGCTGACAAGGAAGGAAATAGAGAAACAATTACAGAAACAATTGTAGGAGATACAAAACCTACATTTACAGCAACATTAGAAGGAAATAACTTAAAAGTCACAGCAACAGATGATGAAGGTATTAGCAAAATATCAATAACAGTAGATGATCAAACTACTGACAGTGGAGAAGAACCAATAAATAAAAAAGAAGTAACAGCTACATTGTCACTAAGCAGTGGTGCACATAGAATATCAATAAGTGTAACAAATATTAATGGACTAACTGCAACAGCAAAATATACAGCAGAAATATAAATAAAAATAAAGTGAAAGAGGCTAGGTATGAAATTTGTTTATGTAGTAGATAAAGAAGATAAGTTAAAATTAGAATTAGAGGAAATATTAAAAAAAGAAGTCAAAGTAAAGCAAATATTGCCTTCACAATTTGATGATATGTTAAAAAATATTCCTGATATTTTAATTATGAATGAAAATAATATAGAAGGAGATATATTAGAATACTGTAAAAAAGTTAGAAATGATGACGACAACTCAATAACTCCAATTATTGTTGTATCTAAAAATAAGGAAGAAAAACACATAGTAGACATATTAAAAAATGAAGTAGAAATGTATTTGCCTGATTCAGTAAATAAAGAAATATTATATTATAGTATAAAAAATATTATCAGACTACTTAATTCAAATAGAATGGTCAGCCCTTTAACTGGACTTCCAGGTAATATACAAATACAAGCCGAAATGAAGAAAAGATTATCAAATAATAAAGAATTTGCAATGCTTTATTTAGACTTGGATAATTTTAAAGCATACAATGACACTTATGGATTTTCAAATGGCGACGAAATGATTAAATTCACTGCAAAAGTAATACAAGACAATATTTTTAAAAGTGGCAATGAAAAAAACTTTGTCGGACACATAGGCGGAGATGATTTTATAGCAATAGTGGAAGAATCAGATTATGAAAAAATAGCTCAAGACATAATAACCGACTTTGACATGGGAGTACAAAAATACTTTAATAAAGAAGATATAGAAAACGGATTTATCGAAGTAGAAAATAGAAAAGGAATCATGGAACAATATCCATTAACATCAATATCAATAGGTGTGGTAGATGTTGCAAAAGGTAGATTCAAAAATACATTAGAAATAGGAGAAGCAGGAGCTGCTGTAAAACATCTCGCAAAAACAATTTATGGAAGTACCTATGTAATCGACAGAAGAAAAGTAAGAGAAGAAAAGATAGAAAAACATATCAAGTAGAAAATAACAATATTATTATTTATTATAAAGAACCGTAATGTAGTTGTTTTTGAATACGCCGCGCAGCGCCCAACCGGAGCGTTAGCGTAGGGCGAATGAAGCAAATTACATACAAGTGCCGAATGGCATTATGTAAGCCTTATGAAGTAAATTAATTGCAAAGCCATGAAGGCATAATGGAATTTGCGACAGCAAGGCATGAAAAAACAACTACATTACGGTTCTTAATAAATAAAAATAGTGAAAATAGTTGATATATCTAGCTTTGCAAATATAATATAAAGAAAATGCAAAAATTTATTAAAAAATTTAATAAAAAGTATTGCATTTTCTTTTTTGTTGTATTAAAATTTAATTGAAAGTGGTACAAAGTGGTGGACAGTGGTAAGGAGGTGAAAGAAAGTTGTTAATAGGTGAATATGAACATTCGCTTGATTCTAAGGGTAGACTGATAATGCCAGCAAAGATTAGAGAAGACATAGGAGACAAGTTTATAATAACAAAAGGATTAGACGGTTGTTTATTTGGATTTTCGCAAAACGAGTGGAACAACTTTCAAGAAAAACTAAAGACATTGCCATTGACCAACAAAAACGCTAGAGATTTTGTAAGATTTTTCTTATCAGGAGCAATTGAGTGTGAGATTGACAAACAGGGAAGATTTTTAATCTCATCAAATTTAAGAGAATATGCAGAATTAGAAAAAGAGATTATGATTACTGGAGTAGGAACACGAATTGAAATATGGGATAGAGAAAAATGGAAAAAATATAATAGCGAAGAAAACCTTTCAGCCGACCAAATTGCAGAAAACATGGCAAACTTAGGTATGCTTAGTATATAACTTGAAAAAGTTTATATAAATTTCACCAAAGAAAAAATTAGAAGAAACAAAAGATGAACTTAAATGCTACAAACTTTTACAAAAGAAAAATTATTAAGATACAAAAGACGAACTTAAATGCTACAATTTTACAAAAGAAAAAATTTATTAAGAAACAAAAGATGAAATTAAATGCTACAATTTTCACAAAAGAAAAAATTAGAAGAAACAAAAGATGAAATTTTAACTAAAGAATTAGTTAATAAACGTAAGAACTAAGTAAAAAACCTAAGAAATAATTAAAAACTAAAGACTAATAATGTTGGCATATATAAATCATATATGCCAACAACTACTATTAAAAAAATGGTTTTTCATTGGAGTGCCAATTAAAACCATTATTTGCAATATTATAAAAAGAGGTGCAATTTTGGAATTCAAACACGTGCCAGTATTACTAAATGAGTGTATGGAGGGACTTAACATAAATCCTAACGGAATTTATGTAGACGGAACAATCGGTGGAGCAGGACATAGCAGGAAAATAATAGAAAAGCTTTCAAAAAATGGACTTTTAATCGGAATAGACAGAGATAACGAAGCTTTAGAAGCAGCAAAAAAACATTTAGAACCATATACAAATTATAAGTTAATACATGGAAATCACGATGATATTAAAGAAATATTATCAGAATTAAATATAGAAAAAGTAGACGGAATCTTGCTTGATTTAGGCGTTTCATCATATCAATTAGACGAAAAAGAAAGAGGATTTAGCTATAATAGTGACAATTTATTAGATATGAGGATGGATCAAACTCAGAAGCTATCTGCTTTAGAAGTTGTAAATGAATACAGCGAAGAAGAATTAGCAAAAATAATATATGAATATGGAGAAGAAAGATTTTCAAAACAAATAGCAAGAAATATTTGCATAGAAAGAAAAAATAACAAAATAACAACTACTAAAATGCTATCAGAAATTATAGAAAAATCAAAGCCATATTCAAAAGACGGACATCCAGCAAAAAGGACTTTCCAAGCTATCAGAATAGAAGTAAATAATGAAATAAAGCCATTATATGATACAGTTATACAATCAATAGAGTGCTTAAAAGAAGGCGGCAGATTATGTATAATTACATTTCACTCATTAGAAGATAGAGCAGTAAAAGATGCCTATATAGAAGCACAAGGAAAATGTACTTGTCCAAAAGATTTACCATATTGCGTTTGCAATTATAAGTCATTAGGACAAATTATAAATAAAAAGCCAATCGAAGCAAGTGAAGAAGAATTAAAACTAAATTCAAGAGCAAAGAGTGCAAAATTAAGAATATTCGAAAGAAGAGAAAAAGCTTCAAATACAAAATGACGCAAAGGAAAACTAAAAAGAAAAGAGGTGAAGAAACTTATGATTAACTACTATGAATATGAAACAAGCCCTAGAAAAGAAGAGCCTGAGTACATACCAAGTAGAAGAAAAAGAACAAGTAATACAGTTCAAAATGAAGCTGAATTACGAAAAAAGATAAGAAAAGCCCAAGTCATACAAGCAAGAAAAAATGTAAAGCATATTGTAGAAGTAGGATTAGTATTTCTAGTATTGTTAGCCATAAGTTATAGATATGCATTAATAAATTCAAGATTCACCGAAAAAGAAAATTTGAAGTCAACATTATCAGCTATACAAAAACAAAATGCGCAATTGCAGGTAAGCATTGAACAGGGTATGAATATAAACAATATAGAGCAAGCTGCAAAGGAAAAATTAGGTATGCAAAAATTAGAAAATAATCAAAAAGTATATTTAACTTTGCAAAAGAAAGACTATACAGAATCATCAGCACAAAATAAATTAGCAGAAGAAACAACAGAAAGCTGGTGGCAAAAATTATTAAAAACATTAAAAGGAGAATAAAACTTCTTGTAAAGAATAAAATTGAATAAAAGGCTTTACAAGGAGTAATTATGATAGGTAAAAGAACAGTAAAAAGACGTATGAGAAATGCCATAATATTATCAGTTATGGCATTTTCTTTGTTAGTTGTAAGAATTGGATATTTGCAATTTGTAGAAGGAAACGATTTGCAATTAAAAGCATATAAACAGCAAACATCAGATAGAAGCGTAAATCCCAAGAGAGGAACAATATATGATGCAACTGGTGAAAAAATATTGGCTGTAAGTAGCACAGTTCAGACAATAACAGTTAATCCAACAACAATAGAGAATAAAGAAAAAGTAGCACAAAAATTATCTGAATTATTTGAATTGGATTATGAAGCGACTTTGAAAAAGGTAAGTAAACGCTCATCAATAGAAACTATTGCTAAAAAAGTAGAAAACGAAAAAGCAAACGAATTAAGAGTATGGCTGGCAGAAAATAATATAACAGAAGGCATAAATATAGATGAAGACACAAAAAGATACTATCCATATAATAATTTAGCATCACAGATAATTGGATTTTGTGGAAGTGACAATCAAGGTTTGATAGGAATTGAAGCAAAATATGAAGATGTATTAAAAGGAAGCAAAGGTTCCATAAGTAAGATAACAGACGCAACAGGAAGTCAAATTGATGATACGACTGAAGAATATAATGATCCAATAAATGGAGATGACATAATACTAACAATAGACAGCACAATACAAGGAATAGCAGAAAAACATTTAAAAGAAGCATGCATTGACAATGTGTGTACAGACGGTGGTAATGTAATAATAATGAATCCACAAACAGGAGAAATCTTAGCATTAGCAGGGTATCCGGATTTTAATTTAAATGATCCATTTGCAGTAGACGAGAGTCTGCCAAAAGATGAACAATCAGAAAAAATGCAAGCATTGTGGAGAAATAAAGCAATATCTGACACGTATGAGCCGGGTTCAACATTTAAATTAGTAACAGCATCAAGTGCATTACAAGAAGGAATAACAACACCGGATAAAGCAGGAGAATTTAATTGCATTGGATATATCGAAGTAGCAGGAGTAAAAATGAAATGTTGGAGATATTATAGACCACATGGAAGTGAAAGCCTAAGACAAGCATTGATGAACTCATGCAATCCAGTATTTATTGGGCTAGGTCAAAAATTAGGAGTAAAAACATATTATACTTATTTAAGAAAATATGGATTTTTCAATACAACGGGAATTGATTTACCAGGGGAAGCAGGATCAATATTTTTAAAAGAAGAAAAAGTAGGACCAGTAGAGCTAGGAACTATAGCATTTGGACAGAGATTTGAAGTAACTCCAATACAAATGGCAACAATGCTCGCAACAATCGCAAATAAAGGAGTATATATAAAACCACATCTTGTAAAAAAAATAATCAGTAGTAATGAAAAAGACGAAAATGGAAATCCCAAAATTACAGAAATAAAGCCAAAAACAGGAGACCAAGTAATATCAGAAGAAACAGCAGAAGATGTATTAAGTATGATGCAAACTGTTGTAGCAGAAGGAACAGGAAAAAATGCAAAAGTAGAAGGATATAATATTGGCGGAAAAACGGGAACGTCTGAAGACGGCGTAAACACTGGAAAATATGTAACATCATTTATAGGAGTAGCACCTATAGAAAATCCACAAATAGTTTTGCTTGTCACACTATATAATCCTACTGGTGAATCAGGCCATCAACGGAGGCCGGAGTCGCGGCACCAGTAGCAGGGAAGATATTTAAGGAGGTGCTACCTTATTTAGGAATTGAACAAAAAGAAGAAAGTATAGATGAAGAAAAAAATTAGAATATAAAAATCGTAGTGAAAGATTTGCAGAATTTTTGCAAATCTTTCACTACAACTGAAAGATAATATTGACAAATAAAAAATTTTTCACTATAATATTATTAAGTGGGGAGGACAAAAATATGATATATAGAGAACATTATATTTCACAGGTTCGTGAATTTTATGATTCTGATTTAATAAAAATAATTACAGGTATACGACGTTCTGGAAAGTCAATTATTTTGGAACAAATAAAAAATGAAATAAGCAAAAAGACAAAAAATGTAATTAGTCTGAATTTTGAAGATAAACGTGTAAGTAGTAATATTGTAGATGCAAAAAATTTAATTGAATATGTAGAAAAAAATAGAAAACAAGGAAAGTGTTATATTTTTCTTGATGAAATTCAAACCTTAGAAGGTTGGCAAGAAGCATGCAAAACATTAAGGTTAGATAATAATTCAGTATTTATTACTGGTTCAAACTCAAAATTATTATCTAAAGAATTTACAAAGGAATTAAGTGGAAGATATGTATCTTTTAGGGTAAGACCATTTGTATATAAAGAAATTATGGAATATACTAAAGAATTAGGAAAAGAATGCTCTATTACAGATTATCTTATTTGGGGAGGATTTCCAAAACGTTTTGAGTTTAACACAGAAGAAGCACAAATAAGATATTTAAATGATCTAGATGATACAATAGTACTAAATGATTTAATAAATCGATATAAAATTAAAAAAGAAAATCTATTTAAAAGCTTAGTAAATTATGTATTACGTTCAAATGGTAGAATCTTTTCAGCAAAATCAATTCATGATTATATAAAAGAAAAGCATGAAAATTGCTCAATAAATACAATCATGAAATATTTAGATTATTTAGAAGAAGCGTATATTATAGAAACAATAAAGCAATATTCAACAAGAACGAAAACGGAATTAGCCTACTATTCAAAAGTTTATGATGCAGATGTTGCGTTTAATTCAATTAGATGTATAGATAACAGATATGATTTAACACATAACTTAGAAAATATAGTTTATAATGAATTGATTTATATGGGATACAATATATCTGTATATAATAACAATGGAAAAGAGGTGGATTTTCTTGCACAAAAGGGAAATAAGAAATATTATATTCAAGTAGCATATAGTATAGCAGAAGAAAAAGCATATAATAGAGAATTTAGAGCTTTTGCTAATATTGATAATTTGTATCAGAAAATTATTATTACTAATGATGATATTGATTATTCAACAGCAACTGTAAAGCATATTAAATTAAAAGATTTTCTAAATATGGAATCTTTATAAATAAAAAACAAGGATATATATTTAAAAATGAAAAAAAATATGAATTTTATAATAGGCGTAATAATTTTAATGTTAAAAAGCATATTGCTAAACAGTTCAATTGGATTGGAAATAAAAGGGATAACAATTGCATATTCAATTGTAGTAGCATGTTTAATAATGTGTCCAATAATTAATAAAAATAATAAATTCAGTTACATATATTTAAACGTAGTTTATGCAATAATTACTTTTATTATATATGCAAATTATTTGTATTATAGCTATTCAACGAATTTCATATCATTTTATCAAATAAGCAACTTGCAGTATAGCAAAGAAATCGGAAGCGGATTGCTAGTATTAATCAATGCTAAAAATCTGCTTGCGTTTTGGAGCATGAATATTGTAGTTGCTATTTTGAGTGTTGTGATTTATAGGAAAACGCATAGTAGACAATTAGAAAATAAATTGAAAACTGAAGATACACAGAAAAAATTAAAATCTAACAAAACTAAAGTAAATTCAATAATTAAAGAAAATTCAATAATTAAAGAGAATCCAATAATTAAGAAGTATAAGCTAATCTCAAAAAATAAGCATTTTAAAATGATAAAGAACGTCGTAACGAAATATTATAGTATAATACTAATAATAGCTATTATTATAGCAAATATAATAGTTGTGACAAAATACACCTGTGCAATCTATAAATCAAAGGGCTATAATAAATCGCTAATAGTCCAAGACGCATCTATCTATTATTATCATTATGAAGATGCAAAAGATTATTTTTCAAGTTTATTTGTAAAGAAAAAGGTTGATGAAGCAAAGCTAGAAGAGATTTATCAAGAAAATGTTGCAAATAAAAAAGAAACAAAATATAATGGAATCGCTAAGGACGCAAATGTAATAATTCTACAGCTAGAAAGTATGAACGAATATGTTATAAATAAGAAGGTAAATGGTAAGGAGATAACTCCTAATCTAAATAAATTTTTTAATGAAAATATATATTGTGAGGATATGTATAATCAAGGTTTGGGAACAACTGCAGATTCTGAATTTGAAATGGAGAACTCAATGTATCCATTAGAAAATGGATATGTATTCCAAAAATACTATAATAATACTTGGTCGGATATTTATACATCTTTAAAGAAGGAAGGCTATTATACTTCATTTATGCACCCAAATACAAGCACATTTTGGAATAGAAATGAAGTGTATAATAATGGCTATCATATAGATGAATATGATGATATAAATAAATTCCCTGATATTGAAAGAGCAGGAGAATTTTATTCTGATGAAGGATTTTTAGACGAAGCTGTTAATATAATGAGCTCTTATGAAGGAAATTTCTGCACAACATTGGTAAGTGTAACAACTCATATACCATTTTATTTGGACGGAGTGTCTAACTTAGAAAATAAAGTAACTTTGACTTCAGAAGACTTGAGCGAATATGAAGACGGAACATTTAGAAATTATTTAATATCATGTAATTTTGTAGATTATGCTTTTGGAAAATTCCTAAAAGGTTTAGAAAGTACAGGATTACTTGAAAATAGTATATTAATTGTGTATGGAGACCATGGCTCAGGACTTTCTAATACTGAAGACATAGCAAGGTTGTATAAAGAAAATGGTGAAGAATATACTGAATTCAGGCAAACAACTAAAGATATACATATACCTTATGGGATGAAAATACCAGCAATTAAAGAAAGCATAAAGATAGAAAAAACAATGTCAAAAATAGATATAAAGCCAACCATATTGGATTTGTTAGGTTATGAAGATAATTTTTCATTAGGAGAATCAATATTTTCAGGTAAAGATTATTCCTTCATCAAAGGTTTAGGATACATAACCAGCCAAAATTACCAATTTAATGGCAATTATTACGATAAAAATACAATGCAAAAAATTATAGAAAATGATGAACTAAAAAAATTATCAGAAAAAATGGAAAGAGAAATTTATTTATCAGATGCAATTATAAAAAATAATTTATTAGCAAAATAATTTATTAACAAAATAATTTATTAACAAAATAATTTATTAGTAAAATGATTTATTGGCAAAATAATAATTGTAAAAAGATAATTGCAAAATAATAATTTAATAAAAAAGTGCTAAGAAAAATATTAATCCATAACTTTCTTAGCAACTACAGCAAACTTGCCATTTTCTGTATGATACGCACAGGTCGATAATGTCATAAGGCTATCACCATATTCAGCGGTTATTCCAGTATCATATAGAGATGACTTTTTTGCATTTGACACAAAATTATAAAAATCCTGCTCATCTTTTGCATTTACAAAAAAATAATATCTAAACACATTTTGCTCATATTGATAATATGTCCTAGAAGGAAACACAGAAAAAATCCTGTATGTGGCATCTTCTTCAGTTGTAGTAAATTTAATATTAGGATGAGCATTATAATAATCTTGGCTTCTGTAATTTAATAAATTAGTAAACATAGTGTTATTAATCATGTTGTGACCATAGATAAGTAGATTGGTACTTGGAGGATTCCACGAATAAGCTTTGTCTAAAAATATAGCACCACTTACAGAATAATCTTTTTTATAATTATGATTAATGTAAAAATCATTGTCTTCGCATTGCAAAACAGGGTAGTTGATATTAGTATTTTCAATCTCAATCCATGCCACAATGTCTTGATTTTCTTTTTGTAATTCTTCTAATTTCAACATTTTTTCAGTTTTAACATTTTCAGTATTTGTATTTTCTGAATCTTGCATGACAGAATTCGTCTCGGCACTATTTGCAGTAAAAGAGTTGTCAAGAGTAATCTCATTTAGCAAATTACTCTCTTTTTGTGATGTGTAAATATCATAATATACTTTGACAATATAAAGCAATGAAACGACTATAAGTGTTATAAAAAATATATTAAGTATTTTACGAATTTTTGTATTCATTTTCTCACTCCCCTTTATGTAATGCCTACATTTAATGTAGGCACGAATTTGTAATATAAATTATAACTTATTATAAATTACAAACTATTAAAAATTATTTTCTTTTCAAACATACAAGTGCTAAGCTAGAAACTGCAATAACGAATATTGCTAATCCTAATTTATTATCAAAACCTGTTTTAGGCATTGTATCTAATTGAGGTTTAGCTTTTTCACTTATTTTTGCATAAATTGTAGTATCTTCACCAATGCCTTGTGAGAAATCAAATTCTTCTGTAAATTCCTCATCTGTAAAGAAGCCTATTAAAGTATAATTTTCAAGACCTAAAGCAGCAAAATCAATGTGTTCTTCTAACTGTTGATATGAAACTTGAGAACCTTGAACAACAGCAAATGTAACAGTTTTATCCATTAATTGGATTGTAATTGTTACATTAGGAACATAGTCAGATCCAACTAAATCAAGACCTTGTTTAGTATTTTCATTACTTACGAATTTTACATTATTATTAGGGTCAGTAACTATTACTTTTTTACCACTGATGAATAGCTTGTCCTGAGTACCTTCTTCATTTTTAACTTCAAACTCTGTCAATGAATCATTTACTGCTAAAAATATAACATTTTCTGTTTCGCTAGATGTTAAAGAACCGTTCATTACTAAAACTGGTTTAGCATCAGGATTTTGAAGGCTAGATGATTTAGCAATTTCTATCCCATTATTACCTCTTGCAGGATCACCATTTCTATTAAGAACAAGATTTTTAACTTCTACAGTACCAGCATTTACTAAAACACCACCATAACCACAGTCAGAAATAGTTACGCCTTCTAATGAAACATATCCTTCATTATAAGCTTGAACACCATATTTTTCAGAACCAATTAATTTAACGTTCATTAGATGTAGCACTGTACCTTTACCACCAGCTGTAAGAAGAGTGCTGTTTGAATTTACTGGTTGATAACCTTCAGCAGCTCTTGTGATAGTATTTCCATTACCATTGATAGTTATAACTTTACCATTATTAATCTCAATAGGTTTGGTCAATACTATGTTTGATGATAAATTAATTACTTGACCTTCTGTTGCTTCATCAATTGCACTTAATAACTGAGTTTCATTTTGTGCTGTTTTTGTATCAGCATGAACAAAGTTAGGAGCTACTATAAATGAAGCTAAAAATAAAATTGCAAATAAAATTACTTTTTTAGCGTTTCTCATAACTTTTTATTCCTTTCTATAAAATATTATAAACACGCTATTTTTCAATTTAAAATAGCATTTTTATAATTTTATTATTT